>PMDT01000067.1 GCA_003154555.1 Spirochaetaceae bacterium | reverse complement strand
CGCGCCTCCTGAAGCTGGAGGAGATCCTGTCGCGCAGGGTGGTCGGCCAGCAGCAGGCCATCGCCGCCGTGGCGGATGCCATCCGTAGAAATAAGTCCGGTCTCTCCGACATCTCGCGGCCCATGGGCACATTCCTCTTTCTCGGGCCGACGGGGGNNNCTGCAGCTCCTGGACGAGGGAAGGCTCACCGACGGCCAGGGGCGTGTCGTGGACTTCCGCAACTGCCTCATCATCATGACGAGCAATATCGGCGGAGACCTCATCCAGACGGCGGCCAAGCTCGACGATGTGAAAGAGGCCATCGGCGACCTGCTCAAGGCGACATTCAAACCCGAGTTCCTCAACCGCATCGACGAGACGATATTCTTCAACAGGCTGGGCAAGCCGGAGATCCTGAAGATTGTCGACATCCAGCTCGAGCTCCTCAAGAACAGGCTGCGGGAACGCAAGGTGACCCTGGAGGCGACGCCGAAGGCGCGCGCCTACCTCGCGGAGATCGGCTACGATCCCCTCTACGGGGCGCGGCCGCTGAAGCGCACGATCCAGAGCCTCGTGCAGAACCCGCTGGCAAAAAAGATGCTGGCCGGGGAAATCGCGGATGGGGACACCGTCACGATGGACAGGACGGCGGAAGGGATCACGTTCAGGACAGGATGAGCGCGGGCAGAAAAGCGCGAAGCGAACCGCCCTCAGCCAAAGAAGAGCTCCCAATACACTCGTTGGGCTATCGCGGGACCGATCCCGGATTGTTCCGTCGGCAGCCTTTCCCTCATTGCCTCATCTCTTCGCTGCTTCATTTTCTCCAGGAAGGTAAGGTCGTCCATCGAAACGATCGCTGCAATCTTCCTTCCCCGGCGCATGACCAGCACCGGCTCTGTCCCGAAGGCTGCGCGATTGATCGACTCCGAGAGGTTGTCGCGAAGCTTGTCGGAGCTTACGCAGGGGAGCAGATGCGGAGGATCCAGGTCACTGAGCTGCGCTGCCATACATCCAAAGACGGCCTGGAATTCCTGCCGCATGCGAATGGGGCAGACGAAGCAACCTCGCGAAACCGCGCTATCGTACGTTACCGCGTTTTGTCGCGACACGACGTCAGAGAACCAGCGGTGTCATGAGCTTCCGCGGCTTATCGAGACACGACGTCAGCGAAACCGCCCTATCGTACGTTACCGCGTTTTGTCGAGGCATCGTTGGTAGGCGCGCCCTCGCTGGCCCCGCGCCTACCCCTCCAGCTCCAGCCCTCCCGCGTATTGCCTGTCGGCAAATGCCATGAGCCGCGGGAGCAGGACGGCGGCCAGCACGATGCCCACGGCCGCGGCGATGCCGCCGAAGAGCATCTGGTTCATCCCCAGCTGAACGGCGAGGGCGCACGGCCCGATGATGAGCACGACAATAGCCGCACAGAAGCCGACCCCTGAAAGGGCATTGGAGCTGTTCTTCACCGCCTGCTGCGGGTGAGTCCAGGTGAGGAATGGCCGCTTCAGGTCGAAAAAAATTCCTGCCGCAAAGGTAACGATCTGCAGGCCGATGCCGCCGGGAAGCATGTAGAAAAGCGACACGAGCGGAAAGCGGAACAGGACCCAGACAATGACAAGGTCCACGACGTACGCGGTGGAAAAGAAAAGAAGGTGGAAGTAGAGCTTTGCGCGCACCTGGAGCCGGCCGGGCAGGGGAAGGCAAAGGCTGAGACCGAAAACCTTGCCTTCACGGGAGAGGCTCGTGCTGGATACGGTCGTGAGGCTTGTCATGAGGATGACAACGCCCATGAGCCCAAGGCTGAGCACGGGCATCTTCGTGATGAACTGCAGGGCCTGCCCGATCAGCTTCCGAGGAAGAATGAGCCCGTAGACCCCGAGCACCAGCGGAAGCACGAGAAGCTCGGCAGCAGCCTGGAAGATGAATGTGGAGTTGGATGAGAGCACGGACCATTCGCGACCGACGAGCCTGCGCACGACGCTGCGGGGCAGGCTGCGTCCGGCGATGAAGGAGGCGTCCGAAATGCCCACGTGCCGCTTCTCTCCCCCGGTCTGCCGACGCTCCATGACGTCGCGCGTGAAGTTGAGGGGCGTAAGCGCCATGACAATCGCCACCGGAATAGCGCACAGCGCCAGGACGAGAAGCATCGGCAGCGGACCCACCCCCCGAACGAAAGAGTGCGCGGCCCAGCCAAGCGGCCGAAGCGGTCCGGATATCCGGTCATAGAGTGCGGAAAAGCTTGTCAGGGCCTGCGGCGAGCCTGAATCGAGGGATGCGATGGTCGTGCGGGAGAGAATGACCTGTATGCCGATGAGCAGCACGATACCCAGCGACATGCCGATCACTTCCAGCGCGACGCGGTACCGTGAGAGATTGACGGCCTTCATGAGGACGAGCACGAGAAGCACGGCGAGGGACAGGGGCAGCAGGGGGAGCACGATAAGCGCGATCGCTCCTGATGCGATCACGGACGCCGACATTCCCACGGACGCGGCGTAAAGCCAGAGCGCGGGAAGGAAAAGCGCGAAGTTGACCGGCAGGCAATAGGCGTAAAGCAGCGCGCCCTTGGCGCCAAGGATCGAAAGCGGTCGCAGGGGCAGCGTAAGCAGGAGCTTCAAATCCGAGGAATAGTAGAGGACCGAAAGAGCCAGGGGAATCGCCGTGACAAAAAGGATCGCCCAGCTTGCAAGCAGGCCGTAGAAGATGGCGATTTCAGGGTGCCCCGAGGCAGCTCCGGCGTTGAGCAGCGCCCGGTAGACCCCGACGAGCATGAACTCGATCGTGGCCAGGCCGATGAGGATGCCGACCCCCGCAACGATGAAGATCCAGAGACGATCCCTGCGGCGCAGCTCGCGCAATCCGTCTGCGGACATCCAGGTGCTGCCTCGAAGGGTCGCCCCCGCAAGCGTGAAGGTTTTCATGGGCGGCCTCGGTACTCCGTGGCATNNTCCGTGGCATTCGGGCGGCCTCGGTGCTCCGTGGCAGCGCCGTCCGTCATTTCGAGGAAGAGCGTTTCAAGTGTCGCGTTCTGCTCGCCTGCCCGGGAGCGCAGCTCCTCGAGGGGTGCCGCGGCGATGAGCTCCCCGTGGCTGATGATGCCGACGCGGTCGCACAGCCGCTCCGCCACTTCCATGATGTGGGTGGAAAAGAAAACCGTCTTTCCATCGGCGCAGAGCTTCTTCATCGTCTCCTTCAAGGTGAATGCCGCGCGCGGGTCCAGGCCGACGATCGGCTCATCCAGCACGAGCACCTCAGGGTCGTGGATGAGCGCCGCGATGAGCGACAGCTTCTGGCGCATGCCGTGTGAATAGGAGGTCACGACGTCGCCCAGCGCGTCCTTCATCTCGAATGTCTCCGCCAGCTCCTGGATACGGCGGGCTCGCACCTCGGCGGAAAGGCCGAAGACGTCGGCGATAAAGGAGAGGAATCGGATCCCGGTCATTTTCTCATAGAGAGCAGGTTCGTCGGGGCAGTACCCGAGTATCGCCTTTGCGCGCAGGGATTCCTTGCGTATGTCAATGCCGTTGAAGAGGACCTGCCCGGCGTCGGGCCGCAGCAGGCCCACCATCATCTTGATGGTTGTCGTCTTGCCTGCCCCGTTCGGTCCGAGAAAGCCGAAAAGCTCGCCCTTCTTCACCTCCAGGCTGAGATTCTTCACCGCCTGGACCTTGCCCTTGGCATAGGTTTTTGAAAGCTGTTTCATCTCGATCATGGATTCCCCTTTTCACCGACGAGCCTCCGCAACGCTGCTTCGCACGAAAGCGGCGCATGGAACACCTTGTGCGGAGAGACCGCGCCCATACGCAAGGTTATGCTGTCGCGAGGAACGCCCAGCGCACGGGAGAGCGTCCTGACGATTTCATTGTTGGCCTTCCCTTTCTCCGCGACCGCGCGGACGGCGATGACAAGCTCTCCCGCGCGGACACCCAGCACCGCATCCTCGCGGGCCCCTGGCCTTGCGCGAACCCTCAGAGACAGGATCTTTCCGTTCGAAGTGAAGAACTCACCTTCACTCATATTGAA
Organism: Spirochaetaceae bacterium; assembly: GCA_003154555.1. Lineage (GTDB taxonomy): Bacteria > Spirochaetota > Spirochaetia > SZUA-6 > Fen-1364 > Fen-1364. The sequence goes on along the minus strand of PMDT01000067.1, from coordinate 1,077 downwards.
ATGATATCACTTTGATTTCAACCCGTCAAGAGACTCAGCGGACCGTAAAGGACACTCGGTCGCTGCCCGCAGGCGAAGAAAGGACGATGGAATGCGTCCCCCGCTCCAGCGGCACGGCGATCACGCCGCTCGCCCCGGGTGTCACCTTCCGCCCATCGAAGGATACTGTTGCCTCCTCGCCCCGCCGCTCCGCGAAAGCAACCGGGATGCTCTGGACGCCGGCCCGAAGAGTCTCGTCAAAGTAGAAGGACTGGCCGGGCACCGGGAAAAGGATGCGTAATGCCTGGCCTTTTTCAAGGAACGCATCTTCCAGGAGTGCCTGGTCGCTTTCGTGTCGGGGATGATACAGGCAATCGGGCGGCACCTCTGCGAGGCTGCGGAAATACTCGGTGCGGGTTGAAGGACACCCGGGGGTCGCCTGGCCGCCGGACACCGTGCAGATCCGTGCGGCGACGGTGCCCGGTGGTTGTGCAAAGGCGCGCGGCGACCCTGCAATCCCGGCTCGCGTCTCGAGCCATGTAAGGACATCTGATACGATCTGCGTCGGCACGATGCTCCCGGTCTTGTTGATGACTGCCCTGCCATCGAAGTTCCCCGCCCACGCGCCCACGGTGTAGCGCGTGGTTGCCCCGATGCACCACAGATTCGTGAACTCACTCGATGTGCCGGTTTTGAACATTGCGGGCACCGGGGTGCGGAAATAGGTGCGCGTGCCGAAACCCGTCGCGCGTGCCGAGGGATCGGAAAGGATGTTTGCGACGATCCAGGCGGCAAACGGATCGAATATCCGGCGGCTCTTCGCCTCCTGACCCCGTGCGACCATGAGATCGGAGAACATCCCTTGGCGTGGAAAGACCGAAAAAGCGTGGACCAGCTCGGCGAGCGATACCTCCGCATTTCCGATGGCCGCACCCATCCCATAGCGCGACGCCGCGTCCGGCGGCAGGGCGAAACCGAGGCTCCTCAGTGTCGAGAGAAAGTCCGCCAGCCCGACGTGAGACAGCGTGTAGACGGCAGGGACGTTCAGCGAGCTCGCGAGCGCCGTTCTCACGCGCACGACGCCGTGGCTGCGCTTGT
>PMDT01000386.1 GCA_003154555.1 Spirochaetaceae bacterium | reverse complement strand
TACTGCGAGCGCTCGGAAAACGTCAACGCGTACAATCCCGGCACATCGCATCGGCATGCCCCGGAAATCGCGCAGGAGCTTCGCCAGGCCCATGATGCGCTCTCCCTGCTGTTCACGCCCCACATGGCGCCGCTGCGCCGGGGCATGGCGGTGACAACGGTTGCCGAGCTTGCGGGCAATCCGCCTGTGACCGGCGCCGGAAGCATCGAGGCGGCATTCCAGGAAGCCTACGGCGACCGCCCCTTCATCGGTCTGGCGGGGGCGCGGGTGCCGCAGACCCGCGAAGTCTGGGGATCCAATCGCTGCGATATCGGGTGGAGGCGTGAGGGCCGGCACATCATGCTCTTCTCCGTGCTCGACAACCTGGTGAAGGGCGCATCCGGCCAGGCGGTACAGGACATGAACATCCGATTCGGCATCCCGGAAACCACCGGCCTGCGGGCAGGCGGGGAGCTGTAAGGTGCCGGCAATCGTCCTGAAAATAGGCGGCCGCGCCGCTGAGAGCCGGGATTCGCTCTTGTCTCTGGCCGACGAAATGGCGGAGCTCACGCGGGACAACCGGCTCGTCCTGGTTCATGGCGGCGGGCCGGAGGTCACCGCGATATCGAAGCGCTTCGGCATCGAGCCCGTCTTCCGCGACGGCATCCGCCAGACCACGGCGGAAGAGATGGATATCGTCGACATGGTGCTCGGCGGCAGGATCAATGCCCAGCTCGTGCGGCTCCTGCGTGCAAGGGGCATCGATGCGGTGGGCGTGACGGGTGCTGATGGCGGCATCATCAAGGCAGAGCGGATGGGCGGCCCCGATGCGTCCAGCCGCACCGGCGATGTGACGGCGGTGGATCCCCGGCTCCTTGAGCTGCTTCTGCAAAACGGGTTCCTCCCCGTCGTGGCATCTCCTTCCATGGATGAGGCAGGAAATGCGCTCAACATCAACGCGGACACCGTGGCGTTTCGAATCGCCGCGCAGCTCGCGGCGCGCGCGCTCGTCTTCTTCTCCGACACACCGGGCATTCTCTGTGACGGCAGCATCGTGCAGGCTCTCTCCGCTCCCGAGGCGCGGAGCCTCATCTTGCGCGGCGTCATCACCGGAGGCATGGTGCCCAAGGTGTCGGCATCCCTCGATGCCATGGACCAGGGGGTGGGGAAAGTGATCATCGGCCAGTACGAAGGTCCGGGCTCTCTGGCCCGGCTCATGGAAGGAAAGCAGGGGACACGACTATGGAAATGAAGAAAGCCGCGCTTGAAACAAATCTGCCCTTCCCGCCCCAGTACGGGAGCGAGCTCCTCGTGGTGGCGCGCGGCCGCGGCGTCTGGCTGGAAGACACGGGCGGCCGCCGCTACCTGGACTTTGCCGGGGGCATCGCAGTGAATGCGCTGGGCTACGGCCGCGCCGATCTTGCCCGCATCGCCATGAAGCAGATGCGGAAGCTGAGCCACATTTCCAACCTTTTCACGACAGAGCCCGCCCTGGCGCTCGCCCGCGCGATGCTGAAAACCGGGCCCTGGCCGTTCGCGTCGGTCTTCTTCGGCAACAGCGGCACGGAGGCGAATGAGGCTGCCCTGAAATACGCGCGGCTGCACTCCCTGCGCACAAAGGGGCCGGGGCATGAGAAGCTCCTCTGCTTCAGCGGCGCGTTCCACGGACGGACATTCGGCTCGCTTTCCTGCACACCGTCACCCAAGTACCAGGACCCCTTCTTCCCGCTCNNATGACGGATGACTTCGCCGGCGTGATCGTGGAGGTGGTGCAGGGCGAAGGCGGCCTGGCTCCCATGACGGAGGAGTTCGCGCGGGCGCTGAATGATTTCTGCCGGCGCTCCAACGCCATCCTGATTGCCGACGAGGTGCAGACCGGCATGGGACGGACAGGGACTTTCTACGCATCGGAAGGTGTCGGGCTTCAGCCGGACATCATCACGCTGGCAAAGCCGCTCGCGGGAGGGCTGCCGCTGTCGGCCGTGCTCATATCGCAAAAGATCAATTGTCTCATCCACGCGGGAGACCACGGCACGACATTCGGAGGCGGACCGGTGACCACCGCCGTGGCTGCGCAGGTGTGGAAGATCATCACTGAGCCGGCCTTCATGGACCACGTGAAGGAAGCAGGGACCGCGCTGCGCGAAGGTCTTTCCGCCTTGCGGGCACGTCATCCGCAGCAGGTGGGAGACCTGCGCGGCAAGGGGCTTCTCCAGGGCTTCCGCTACCTCGGCGGGGAGATGAAGGACCTCCTGGACCGCGCACGCGACCGCGGGATCCTGCTCCTGCGATCGGGAGCGGACGTGGTGCGTCTTGCCCCGCCGCTGATCATCAGTCACACGGAAATCGAGCAGGGAATTCACATGATAGAGGAGGCACTGGAGTGAGCGAAGGCACAGGGGTCCCGGACGGGACCGTCAAAAAGCAGATCAAAAAGATCGTCCTTGCATACTCGGGGGGGCTGGACACGTCCATCATCATCCCCTGGCTCAAGGAACGCTACCCCGGGACAGAGGTCGTGGCGGTCTGCACGGATGTTGGTCAGAACGAGGATCTCTCGGGGCTCGAGGCCAAGGCAAAGAAATCGGGTGCGTCGAAGCTGTACCTGCTGGATCTGCGCGAAGAGTTTGCGCGCGACTATCTTTTCCCGATGCTCAGGTCCGGCGCCATCTACGAGGGAAAGTACCTGCTGGGTACCTCCATCGCGCGGCCGCTGCAGGCCAAGGCGCAGGTGGAGATTGCCCTGAAAGAAGGAGCGGATGCGGTGGCCCACGGCTGCACCGGCAAGGGCAANNCCAGGTGCGCTTCGAGCTCGCCTACAAGGCGCTCGCGCCGCAGCTTGCCGTCATCGCCCCGTGGAGGCTCTGGACTATCCGCTCGCGGGAAGAGGCCATCGACTACGCGGGAAGCCACGGCATCGACCTTGGCAGCATCTCCAAGAAAAACATCTATTCGCGCGACATGAACGCGTGGCATATGAGCCACGAAGGGGGAGACCTCGAGGACCCGTGGAATCGGCCCCAGGAACCGCTCTTCCAGCTTACGAAATCGCTGAAGGATGCGCCGGACCGGGAGACCGAGGTCACGATCGACTTCGAAAAGGGCTACCCCGTCGCAGTGGACGGCAGGAAGGAGTCTCCGTTCAAGATCCTTTCTCTCCTGAACAAGCTCGGCGCCGAAAACGGGGTGGGACGGACAGACGTCGTGGAAAACCGGCGCGTGGGCATGAAGAGCCGCGGGGTCTACGNNGATACTCTTTACGGCCCTGCGCGAGCTGGAGATGCTCACGCTGGACACCGACAGCCTCCACTTCAAGCAGAATGTCGCCCAGACCTACGCTGACCTCGTCTACGGCGGCAAATGGTTCACGCCGCTTCGGGAATCCCTTGAGGCGTTTATGGAGAAGGTCTCCGCCTTCACGACCGGCACCGTGCGCCTGGCCCTGTACAAGGGCAACATCGTCATTGCCGGGCGGAAATCCCCCTACTCTCTCTACCTGAAGGACCTGGCGTCTTTCGGCGCCTCCAGCTATGACCATGCGGATGCAACGGGCTTCATCAACCTGTATGGGCTGCCGGCAATGGTCGCCTCACTTGTCCACGGCAAGAAATAGCTTTTTGCAGCGCTGCCGGAGAATACGCCGGCAGCGCTTCCTGGTCGTCGAACGGCGGCGTAACGTCAATATAACAAGTTGTTAAAAAAATGCTTGCGCCATGGAAAATTACGGTCTAATATCAGCCTGCTTTGGCCACGACCCTTGTTACTATTCGAGATGTGCGCACCCAATCGTGTCCCAAGAACCCCTGTTTTTCGGAAAAGGAGCGTGTATGGCTGTGAATCTGTACGTAGGGAATCTTCCCTACCGGATTGACGAGGACTCCCTGCGTCAATTGTTCACCCCTTACGGCAGTGTCGAGACGAGCAAAGTGATCAAGGATCGACAGACCGGAAGGTCCAAGGGCTTCGGCTTTATCGAAATGGCCTCCCAGCCGGAGGCCGAAGCGGGAATCAAGGCCCTTAATGAGACGCCGCTGGACGGGCGAAATCTGAAAGTGAATTTCGCAAAGCCCAAGGAGCCCCGCGCGGGCGGATACAGCGACCAGTAGGGCCTGGCTCGTTGATCAGGAGAGGCTGCTTTCTAGAGGCAGCCTCTTTTTTTTCGGCAGAATGTCGACAACAAGCACGATGAAGAGCAGCGCCAGAATGGCCCCCACGAACCAGTCACCGAAGCGCGCGTATGGCGTGAGGGTCTTCTCCCGATAAATCGGCACGTCCACCACGCGGTAGGTCCGCTCGAAGAGGGGCATGCGCGACCTGATTTCCCCCCACGGCCCGACAACGGCGGAAAGCCCGCCATTTGTCGAGCGGACCAGGACCCGCCTGTTTTCGATGGCGCGGAATCGGGCAGCCTGGAAGTGCTGGATCTCGGCCGACCACGTCTTGGACCATGAATTGTTCGTGATGTTCACCAGCACGTCCGCGCCCCGGTCGACGAAGCTCCGGCAGACCTGCGCAAAGGCATCCTCGAAGCAGATCGGCGACCCGAAGCTCATCGCCCCGCCGTTTGCAAGCGGTGTCGAATAGATCGTGTATCGATTGCCGCTCACCCACGGATTCCAGATCCCGACGACATTGCGGAAGAATTTGCTCACCCATTCGACCTCGAAGAAGGGAATGCTTTCCGCGAATGGCACAGGGTGCGTCTTGCCGTACGTATCGACAACGCTCCCGTCCTTTGCGACGAGGATCGAGGCGTTCATCGCCTGCTCCTTCTGACGGTCCAGGATCACCACGCCGCCGAACAGGATGGGAACGCCGCCCGCCTGCACCGCCGTCACGAGCTGATTCTTCTGAGGGTTGAACTTGCCCTTCTCCACCTGCGGGCTGAACACGGAGCTTTCACTCCACACGACGAGGTCCGGCCGCACGGGCGCGCCCCTGAGGCCCTCTGCCGTGAGATCGAGATTGACGCGGAGGCTCTGGTCGATATTGCGTCCTTCGTCCCACGGGTCCATATTCTGCTGGACGAGCAGCACAGTGGCGTCCCCCTTCTGCGGGATCGGAGTTGCCAGCCGCACGACTCCGTAGACCAGGGCGCATGTCACGAGCACGACCAGGAAAGCCGCCTGCCGACGGAAGAACGGCCGCCAGCCCGCGTGCGCGTATTCGGCGATCAGCGCGTTCACGAGCGCCATGAGGAAGGACAATCCCCACACGCCGGTGACGTCGACGAACTGCACCAGAGGAAGGAAACCTCCCATGGGATAGGCGATCAGGCCCCACGGGTACCCGAGGAATCCGACCGACTTGAAGTACTCGTACCCACACCACGCTGCGGCCAGCAGGAAGGGGCGCAAGCGGCCGCTGATCCGCGCGAAACCGCGCAGGAAGGGGAACAGGAGCGCGTTGTAGCCGATGTAGCCAACAATCACCCCGCCGTAGGTCCATACCGAGAAGCCCTGGAAGAACATGAGCCAGAAATTGGACAGNNACGATGCCCAGGATGGCGTTCCCCCAGGAGGCGCTTTCGCCCGTCGACAGCCCGAGCAGCCGGAGGGCTCCACCGAAAACATCGTTCGGCAGGGCAAGCGGGAGCAGCACCGCGGAGATAAGCGTGAGCAGAATGAGCCAGAGCCTGCGCTTCGCTGTCATGGAAACAAAGTATCGGAAGCGAAGTGTCACTTCAAGCCACACATGCTTCTCGCGCCAGACGCGCCCTTTGGCGCGGTGCACGCCGCGCCGTTGCGTGGTCCCGCGCCGGGCGCCCCAACTTGACATGCCCCGGCGCGGGTGGTAGATTGCAGGCCGAAATCGGGCTGTAGCGCAGTTGGTTTAGCGTACTTGCTTGGGGTGCAAGGGGTCGGCGGTTCAAATCCGCCCAGCCCGATTTTTTCTTAGCGACCGGTAAACGGGTTACGATCTTAGAATCATTAACACCCACCGACAAAAAGGTCACTGACACGGGACTGACACCGATGGAGGTGGGCTTTACGGAGGGCATCTGACTTCACAGTGCGTGAGCGACCCATCGCAAAATGTGAGGGAAAAAGGCGTATGCATGCATAACCTCTGTGCAGGGCGCAGTTGGCTCCGAAAGGCGCTTTTCCCTCTGTTGCTTATCATAGCCGCAAATCCGCAACTGGCCGCAGAGCAGGGCGCATGGCGTTATTCGGAGTCCTTCGGGCAGAACACCGCCTGGATTGAGTACTCAGTGGTGCGGACGCCTCAGCGAGTTGTTGTGCGTTCCGCGGCGGATCGCGTCAAGGAGGAGCTCGAATTCGTCCCTGGAAAGGGGACTCTATGGTGGACCAAGATCGGTTCCCACCCCGGCACCAATCTGCATGCCCAGCGAACGGGAGACACGATAAGGATCACAGGCACGCTGAAGAGTGCAAAAGTCGACAAGCTGCTGCACATTGACTCCGCGCCGTGGTATCAGATCCTGGGACCGTGTATCGGTGACCTTCTGCCGCAGAAGATGCAGTCCATCGAGTTCTGGGCGCTGGACCCTGACGAGCTTGCCGTCCACAAGATGCTCGCGATCCGCCAGGCCGGGGAACGGAAGGAAGTTCATCATGTTCTGATCGATACATTCAAGGTCCACTTCGCTCCCATGGGGATAGCCGGCGCCTTCTGGGGCGCCGATTTCTGGTTTCGTATCTCGGATTCTGCTTACATCCTCTCAAAAATGCCGGACAACGGCGGTTTGACGGAGACCGCAATCGACTGGTAACATGGCCTCATAGCGACAAACGAAAAGGAGGATAAATAGCATGGCTTCCAAATGTTGTGTTTTCATCCTTATCACAGCTGCCGTAGCCTTGTCCCTGGCGGGGTGCTCAACCGGCGACAACGGAGCGCTGACCGGCACGTGGATGGGCGGGGTTGGCGAGGAGACATTCCTCTCTAGCTGCTCTGTTGGGGACACGGTCGATGTCACAATCAAGATCAATGCAGACAAGAGCTGGAGCTGGTCGACAAACGGCGTCAACGACTCGAGTCTTGACTCAACGGGAAGCGGGACCTATACGCTCGACACGACCGCAAAGACAGCCCAGTTCACGATTGCGACCTGTTCTTCATCGGAAGTCGCTGCGGGGACGGTCGCCGTCGCGAACTACTCCCTCAACTCGTCGGGAACGACGGTAACCTTCGATTTCCACGGAACGACCGGCGCGACTGGCGGCTCAATAGCGCTGTCCAAACTGGCGGCTCAATAGCGCCATCCAAGCAGCAGAACGGCGGACCCTCGAGATCCGTCTGCTCAAGATCGTGAGGGGGGCGCCAGGCCGGTTGCAGATGCGCCTTGAATGCGCGCGGCATGGATGGTACGATGAATACGCGTAGAGTCGTTTTAGAAAAAAACCGCAAGCAGGTCGTCAGAATGGTATAGTGGCCTCTCCTTCATGACCGTTTCGTTCGTCAGAAAGGATATGCCGTGGGAAAACGTGCTGCTGCATTTGCTTTTCTCCTGTTGCTCGTCGGTGGCAGCGCGTGGGGTCAGCTGGCGGGGGCAGCAAGCACAACCCCGCTGCTTTCCCTGTCTTTCACCCCTCGGTTCACCATACCGCTCGGTGAAGACACCGCTCTCTATGCCCTGGGCGGCGGGATAAGCTTCCAGGCCGAGCACCGGATATCTTCGTTGCCTCTTCTCTTCATCGGGGGCAACCTCGGCTATTCCTATGTGCCGCTGCAGGCGGTCACTTCACTTTCGCTGATCGACGGAGGGATCACCGCGGGCCTTCGCTTCGACCTGAGGCCGACCCTGAGCATCAGGGTCTTCGGATCCGGGGGATACTTTTTTGCCATCCTGAACAACGGATCCGGCACGGGAGGAGCAAATCCGATGGTTGCGGGAGGCGCTGATATTGCCTGGGCATTCGCGCCCGGCCTCAGTATCGCGCTGGGAGCCGCCTACCGGTACTGCATCGGCCTGTACAACGATCTCGCGGTGACACTTGGCATGTCGTACGGCGTTTCCATTGCCGGCACGAAAATGCCCGTCCGCAGCCAGCAGCAAAACCCGGCGCCAGCAAAGCCTGCGCCGCTGCAATCAGCACCTCAGGAATCGCCGGAGCCGAAAGGCAAGGGACTGATCGTCAAGGAGCTGTCGCTGGGGAATGTTTTCCCCATTCTGCATGCCTTTTATGATACGAACCCCATCGGGACGGCGGTGCTGAGGAATACCGAGGAATCGCCCATTACGGACATCACGGTGTCTTTCATCGTTCGCCAGTTCATGGATGCGCCCAAGGATTGTGCCACGATCGCCGAGATCAAGCCGGGAGAAGAAAAGAGCGTGGATCTTTTCGCTCTCTTCAAGAATACCATTTTCGAAACCAAGCA
>PMDT01000159.1 GCA_003154555.1 Spirochaetaceae bacterium | reverse complement strand
GTGCCCCCCCATTGCGCCAATCCGCTGCCGTCGGGGGCGCCGCGCGGGCGCGGCAACCGGCGAACAGCGAGCAGGGGACGCAGGCGGGGCATGCGTCTCCCGCGTTGCGCCCGCCTGAAAGGCAGGGCCGGGCCGCCTTCCTGAAGGCCGTAGGCAGGGGTCACCCGGTCTGGTATAGTCCGAGCACCATGCACGGCACAGACTCCCGCCTGCGCTGGGAGGAGCTTTCTCGTCGTCGCGTCGCCACGTGCCCCATTTTCGATGTCTACTCCGCGGAGCGTCGCTCCCCGGGCGGGCAGACGGGCGAGTTCTGGTTCCTGGCCGCGCCCGATTGGGTCACGGTGGTGCCCGTCCTTCGGGGAGAAGGCGGGAAAGAGAGCTTCCTCATGGTCCGCCAGTTTCGCCATGGGGCGGAGGCGATCACGACGGAGTTCCCGGCGGGGCTCATCGAGCGGGGGGAGGAGCCCCGTGATGCTGCCCTTCGCGAGCTTCGCGAGGAGACCGGATATGAGGCGGGTCGGCTCGTTCTCCTCAGCGCGCTGCTCCCCAACCCTGCCTTCATGACGAATCGCTGCTTCACATTCCTTGCTGAAGAGCTCGCGCCGGCCGGCCCCCCCGTGCCGGATGCCCTGGAATACCTCGATGCGGAGGAGATTTCCGTCCGCGACGTGGAGGCCGCGATGGGAACGGGGGAGCTCGTGAACGCGTTTACCGTCATGGCCCTGCAGTCGTTCCAGCGCTTTCGCGCCGGTGCCGCATGAAGCGCCGGATCAGCACCCCGATCAAGATTGCCATCGAGGTCATTCTCCTCGCGGGCCTCGTGGTCCTCTTCGTCGTGGTGCTTGACCCGAAGCAGCTCCGCAGCTACCTGCTGCGGATCACTCTTTCTTCCGTCCTCGGGCTCCTGGTGTTCCAGTTCTCCATCCACGTCGTCGGGGCCCTCCAGTGGCTCGTCCTCCTGCGCCAATCGGGCATCCGCAAGAGCATCTGGCACGTCTTCTGGGCGCGCCTGTCGGGCTGCGCCATCACGTCCCTGACCCCGTCCGCGTATTTCGGCGGCGAGCCGGTCCGCGCGGCGATCCTCAAGGACGAGTCGATGAGCTACCAGAGGATCTTCGCCACCATCGCCGTGGACAAGTACATCGAGCTCTTCACGAAATTCCCCATCGCGCTGCTCGGTTTCGCCTTCCTCATCTTCCGCGCCAATCCGAGCCGCACGCTCGTCATCATCTCGTCGCTGTTCGTCGCGTTCTTCTTCGGGATCTTCTTCCTGCTCATGGTGCGCCTCTTCCAGGGCGGGGATTTCATCATGCGGTTCTTCAAGCGCATCCTGCGGCCTCTCACGCGCTTTCGGCCCCGCGTGGCCGTGAGGATCATCCATCCGATCCGCGATTTCACCCGCAGCGTGGCGCACCTGATCAAGAGCAAGAAGGCATTCTATCTCGCCATGTCGCTGGGGCTCCTCCTTACCGTCGTGGAGCTCTTCCAGTACGCCTACGTGCTTTCCGTTCTGGGCATCTACAGCGTCCCGGACGCCGCGATCATCTTCTTCGGGCACGTGTTCCTGGGCATCTTCAGCTTCATCCCCGGGAACGTCGGCTCCATGGAGGGGGTTTTCCTTACCGTCTTTGCGCTGCTGGGCCTGGGATCGGACCGGAGCCTCATCTTCTCAATGATCATGAGGATCGGTCAGGTCATCATGGTCGCGCTGGGTGTCGGCAGTATCGTGGTGTCGCGGATCGCGAAGAGGGCGGTGAAAGGCGCCGATCGGATTCGAACCGATGCATAAAGGTTTTGCAGACCTCTCCCTTACCTCTTGGGTACGGCGCCGTCTGGCCGCCCCGCGGGGGCGGACGTCTTTCGAACAGTAGCGAAAAAGGGTTTCGCTGTCCAGACTCCCGGTGCGTCGTCAGGCCCGCGCGTGCGCGCGACGGGCCGCGGCGAGTGACTCGAAGAGCGTTCGCAGACGCAGGATGCGGAGGATGAGAAGCGACATGAGCATCTGCGCCACGGCGAGGATCAGCGGAATGGCGAGCGTGCCGCGCCGCGAGCTTCCTCTTCTTCCGGCCGAGCCCGCGTACATCTGCTCCGTGAGGTCCATGTTGTGCGCCCAGTCGAACGGGCGCACGCGTTGCCGCGCGGCGTTGCACATCTGTTCGTAGTCATCGTCTCCGGTTTCGCAGAGCTCGCGCACCGCCCGCGCGAACTCCTCCGGGGTTGCGTCTCTCGACAGCCGCCGGCCGACCTGCTCGTCCACGAGCTGGTCGATCGTCTCATTGGAAAGTCCCAGCACCGGCGTGCCGGACGCGAGCGCCTCCATGACGGCGAGGCTCTGGACCTCGCGCAGGGATGCGGAGACCCAGAGTGAAGTCAAGGCGAGATGCCGGGGCACTTGCGCGTGGTCGAGCCTTCCCGCGAAGGTGACCCTGCCGCGCAATGAGGCCCCCATCGAGGCATCGATCTGCCGGCGGTACTGGTGGTCGACGTCGTGCCCGATGAGGAGGAGCCGGTAATTCTCCGGCAGGTGCCGCAGAACCGCCACGAGGTATTTCTGGTTCTTGCGAGGGATGACGTCTCCGACGAATGTGAGCACCTTTTCCATGCGGCTGATCGGTGTGGGGGAGTGCCCGTCGTAGAGTGCAAGGGTACGGCCGTTGGGAATGATGTAGAGGCGGCCCCGGTAGCCGATTCCACGGATGTCCTCCGCCGCAGCCGTATTGAGCGCCACCACCCCCGTGCAGTGTCGGCAGAAGCTCACGATGTACGTGCTGGCGAGAACCCGCATGAACGAGCTCTGCAGGAGGCCGCTCATGTAGCGGATCATGCCCCAGCCGAGTATTTTCGACGGCAGCTCGTGCGCCGTGAAGTAGAACGGGACACCGTTGCGGAACGCCCAGAGCTGTACCATCACACCGAGGAACCACGGAGTATGGGAATGGATGACGTCGGGGCGATAGGAATCGAGAAAGCGAAACAAGGCGCGTATTTCTCCGCCGGTCATTGCGGGCAGCGTGTAGTCCAGGCTTCGCACCGGATATACCTTGAGCGACGCCCCCGGGGGCAGGATACCGGCGTCCTTGCCGGGGAAGACGAGTGTCACCTCGTGACGCTTCGAGAGCTCGACTGCGAACTCAAAGCTCATGCGACCTTCGCCCCCACCGAACTGCTGCTCATGCGAGGAAACAACGAGTATCTTCATGCCTGGCGAATTTCAATCATACGGAAATCCCGGAGGAGTGTCAACGCGATCCAATTCGGCGGGAGCCCTCGCGCATGAGGCCACGCCGTCGACTTGACTTCGCGCGGGGCTGTTCCTATTGTTCCGGCGGGTCATGAGCGGCGAACACGCATCGATCAACAAGGCTCCCCGTCGCGTGCGGTCACTGAAAAGCCGTCGTGACACGTTGGCAGCCTATATGCTCCTGAGCCCTTCCGCGCTGATCATCGGCGTCTTCGGCATCTTTCCCCTGTTCTTCACCGTCTATGTGAGTCTTTTTCGGTGGCGTCTCGCGCGCGGAAGGTTTACCGGTGTCGGGAACTTCATTTCCCTGTTCGGCGCAAATCCTCTTGCCCTCGTGGCCGTTTGTGCGGCTGTGGGGGGAGCGGTCCTCGCGGTATTCCTTTTTCGACACCGCAGCTCCCAGCAGCGCGCGCGCGGCGTGTTCGGCGGTATTCTCCTGGCCCTCTCCCTTGCCGGATTCGCCGCGGCGCTTCCGGCGCTGGCCGCGCAGGGCGATAAGGACGTCTTCGACGCGCTGCGGGTGACCGTCTGGTACTGCGTCTGCACGGTTCCCGTGCAGCTCGTTGCAGGGCTGCTGCTTGCGCTTCTGCTCTCACGGCCCCTGCGGGGGCGCCAGGCCTTCAGAGTCATCAGCCTCATGCCGTACATTGCCCCGACGGTCGCCACGGCGGCCATCTTCGAGCTGCTCTTTTCCCTGCGGCCCGATTCATTCGCGAACCAGGTCCTCCGGCTCGTCGGGATCTCCCCCCTCCAATGGCTCCAGGAGCCGAAAGGCGTATTCGCCCTGATCTTCGGCGGCGCGGCGCAGACTGGTGCGACCGGCGTGATCCCGGCGTACTGGGCCGCATGGGCGCAGGGGCCGAGCCTCGCGCTCATCGCGATCGTCTTCTACAGCTGGTGGGTCTTCGTCGGCTACTACGCCCTCATCTACATCAATGGGCTGGCCGCGATTCCGCGTCAGCTCTACGAGGCGGCGCAGATGGACGGTGCCGGAAAGCTCCGGAGCCTCTTCTCCATTACTCTCCCCCTTCTTTCACCGACGACGTATTTCCTGACTCTCCTCGGGGTCATCGGGACCTTCAAAGCATTCACGCAGCTCTATGTCCTGCGCAACCCGGCGGTCGGCTCGGCTGTCGACCCGATCAGCGTGTCCATATTCTTCACCGCATTCCGCAAGGGGAACATGGGGTATGCGGCCGCCGTCTCCCTGCTCCTGTTCGTGATCGTCCTCGGTCTCACCGTGGCGCAGCAGCGCACCACGGGGAGTCGGGTGAGCTATGGCGATTGAAGACCCGATGCGGGCCCGGCCGCGTCCCACTGCCGGCGGGGTCACCGTTGCCGTGCTCCTGACGCTCGCGGCCTTCCTGTTCATCCTTCCCTTCCTCTACATGCTGAGCACGTCGCTGAAGACCGTGGGCGAGACGATCATCCGGGTCAATCCATTTCCATTCCATCCGGAGTTCTGGCCGTCGGTGCCCCAGTGGGTCAACTATGCAACCGCCTGGACCACGGCGAACTTCAGCCTCTTCTTCCGTAACAGCATTATCACCGCTGCCCTCACGGTGGCAGGGCTCATGTTCACGTCCGCGCTCGCCGCCTACGCTTTTGCGAAGATCCGGTTCGCGGGTTCGCGCCTGGTCTTCTCCATATTCATCGCGACGCTCGTCATCCCCGAAAGCGTCTACCTCATCCCGAACTTCATCCTCATCACCCGGCTGGGCTGGTACGACACCCTTGCCGGGCTCACCGTCCCTTTCATGGCCAGCGCCTTTTCCATCTTTCTTCTGCGCCAGTTCTTTGCCCAGCTCCCCAACGAGCTCCTGGAGAGCGCCCGCATGGACGGGGCCGGCCATCCGCGGCTCCTTCTGTCGGTCGTGCTGCCGCTGTCGGCACCGCCTCTTTTCACGGTCGCGTTCCTCGCCTTCGTCGGCTCCTGGAATTCCCTCCAGTGGCCGCTCGTCGCGACGCAGACAATGCGCTGGAGGCCCATCACGGTGGGGCTTGCGACATTCGTCACGGAGGCCGGCCCGCAGAACCAGCTCCGCATGGCGGGCGCGATGATCTCGGTGCTGCCCGTGGTGCTCGCCTATTTCTTCGCCCAGAAGCAGTTCACCGAGGCCATCGCGAGGAGTGGTATCAAGGGCTGATTTTCCTTATCTTTTGTGCGTCGGGACCGCGCGTGCGGAAACCCTACAGCAAAGGGACAAGGCCGGCATGCAAGGGAGGATTACATGAAGAAGTTTCTGCTCGCAGTGGCGCTGCTTGTGGCGGCGTCCGTGCTCTTCGCACAGGGCAAGGATCTTGCGGGCGTCGATCCAACGGGGGCGACCATCAATTACTGGTTCCAGTTTTCGGGCGCCAGTGGCGACGCCATGCAGAAGATGATCGCCGACTTCAACGGGACCAACGCCTGGAAAATCACCGTCAACGGCACCTACCAGGGTCCCTACGACCAGGTCTACAACAAGATGCTCGCCGCCATCGCGGCGAAGAACCCGCCCGAGCTCGTTGTCGCCTATCAGAACCAGGCGGCAACCTACGAGGTGAATGACGCCCTGGCGGACATGAATGTGTATGTGAAGGATCCGAAATGGGGCCTCGGTCAGGACATAAGCGATTTCTTTGCGGGCTTCATCAACCAGGACGTCAATGCCCAGTTCGGTGGCAAACGCCTGGGATTCCCGCCCAACCGGTCCCTCGATGTCCTGTACGTCAACATGAGCCTCCTGAAATCAGTCGGTGTCACCGCACCGCCGAAGACGTGGGACGAGTTCACCATGGACTGCCAGAAGGTGACGAGCAAGGACAAGGGGACCTATGGCTACGCCGTGGACAATCTTGATGCCTCCAACGTCTTCGCCTTCCTCATCTCGCGCGGGGGCGATTTTGCCCGCCCCGACGGGAAGGGCTACACGCTGAATACCCCGGTCATGAAGACAACGATGCAGTACGTCGCGGGATTGGTGAAGCAGGGCTACGCACGGCTGATCCCCAAGAAATACGACGATCAGAACGATTTCGGCAATGGCATGGTTGCCTTCACCACGGGTTCCACTTCCGGCTATTCCTACTATGCGGCGGCGGTGAAGGCGAACAAGAACGGTCCGTTCGACTGGGCTATCGCACCCATTCCCCAGGCCACCGCAACGAACGCCCCGGCGATGAACCTGTACGGCGCGAGCGTGAGCATCCCGAAGAGCACGCCGCCGAAACAACTCGCCGCGTGGCTTTTCATCAAGTGGTTCTCCGAGCCGAAGCAGCAGGCGCTCTGGACCCATGTCACGCACTATTTCCCCGTCCGCAGGGCCGCAGAGCCGCTCATCAGGGACCTCCTCGACAGCGACCCGACGTTTGCGGCCGCCTGGTCGCTCCTGAAGACCGCGACTCTCAAGACCGAGCCTCCCTATGCCGGGTACGACCTCGCGCGTGATGCCGTGGTCGCCGCGTACACGGCGGTGCTCAACGGCGGGGATCCCGACGCCGCGCTCTCCGCGCTGCAGGCCAAGGCTGATAAGATCTTTCAGGAATCCGCTCCTTAGCCGCGTCCATTCGCAGGTGACGGCGGCACCTCCCGGGGGTGCCGCTTTTTTTTGCGCGGCCACCGTAGTCGGTGGCATTTGCGGCCACCGTAGTCGGTGGCATTTGCGGCCACCGTCATCGGTGGCATTTGCGGCCACCGTAGTCGGTGGCATTTTTGTTTCATCCCCGGCGCACTCGTGATAGACTCGATTGCATCATGTTGAAAACCCCGCGTGGTGTAAGCTCCGGCCTGGCATTTCTGCCCCCGGCAAAGAACCCCTGGCTCCTGAAGCTGGCGCGCCTGGGATCGTGGCTCTATGTCCGCATGGGCAACCATGTCCGGCGCGAAGAGCTCTACGGCATCGAGCGGCTTGTACGGGCCTACCAGGGCATGCAGGAAGGAACGCTGCGTCTCATCGTCGCTTTCCGCCACCCTGGCGTGGAGGACGGCACCGTGGTCTTCCGTCTCATGTGCGGCATCGTGGGCCGGGAAGCGCGCCGACTCGGCATACCGCTGCGCCACGCGCCGCGCGGGTACTTCCTCTTCGGACGTGATGTCCCCCTGTGGGCAGGCGGTTTCCTTGGCTGGATGCTTCCCCTGCTTGGAGCCATCTCTGTATACCCCGGGCGCTTCGAGGCCCAGAGCATCAATACGATACGCCGCTACGTCGCGGATATGCCGCACCCGGTCGCCCTCGCCCCGGAAGGTCAGGTCACCTACCACAACGAGCGGGTCGCGGCCCTGGAATCCGGCACCGCGCAATTCGCATTCTGGTGCGTGGAGGACATGAAGAAGCAGTCCCGCAATGAACGCGTTGTGATCGTCCCGGTATGCACGAGCTACCATTACGATCCGCGTGACTGGAAAGGGCTGCTCGCCCTGCTTTCGAAGATCGAGCGGGAATGCGGGCTCGATCCGCTGGACGCCCTGATCCCGCGGGCGGGTCGCAGGGACCGCATGCCGCCCGATGCCGAGGCGCGGGAGAAGATCCACGTCCGCGTCATGCGGATCGGCCGGCACCTGGTCGACGTCGCGGAGGATTTCTATCGGCGCTTCTACGGGGTCGCGTTCCCGGCGCCCAAAGACGAAGAGAGCCCCGCGGACCTGCAGAACCGTCTGCGGTGTGTGTGTGAAGCGGCCCTCACCGCGGCGGAAAGCTTTTTCCAGGTCGTGCCGCGCGGGGATTTCGTCCAGCGCGTACTTGCCGTGCGCATGGCGGGCCTGGGCCGAATCTACCGGGACGACATCACTGACGTCGACTCGCTGTCCGGCGTCGTGCGGGCGCTCGGGGACAGGATCGCCCAGGAGAGCTGGCTGCGGCTGCGCCACATGGAGCTCGTCGACGTGCTGGAATACGTGCGCGCCGACTACCTGCAGCCGGACTCGGGATTCGATCGGTTCGTGGAATCCATCACGAATCTCTGGGACGTCGTGAACAGGCTGGAAGGCGGCAACGTTTCCGGCCGCATCAATCCCTTTGCCAAGACGGCGCGGATCGTCGTAAACGAGCCCATCGACGTGTCGCGCCGCTGGGAGGAGTATCGGGGCGACCGGCGCCGGGCAGTGGCGTCCCTTACCCAGGAAATTCTTCTGAGCTTCCGCTCCGTCGCGGAACATGGCAACCTGCCGGGAGAGCCAAAAAGCGTTTGACAAAACCCGCCCGCTCTGTTCATAATCTGCCCCGTCGGGGGGGGGAGAATATGGAGAAAGTGCAGAAAAGAGATGGTCTTGTCTGTGTGTGCGCGGAGTGTCAGAAGGTGATCAAGACCGTCGGGACGGTCCCTCCTGGAAGCACGCCATTGCTGAGTCACGGAATCTGCCCGGAATGCGCCGAAAGGCTCTACGGGGAGATTTTTCGCGGAAATGGGCTGTCCCCGAAATGAGGGTGTCCCTGGTCGGGCCGCACCGGCTCAGACAACCGTCCGCGGCAGGAACGCGCTGATCCGCGTCACGATCTCGTAGTTGATCGTGCCCGCCCATTCCGCCATGGTCTCCGCGCTGATCTTCTCCTCACCCGAGCTTCCCAGGAGCACCACCTCATCCTCCAGGCGCGCACCGGCGACATCGGTGAGGTCCACCATCATGAGGTTCATACAGATCCTGCCCAGGACCGGGGCCCGTCTTCCCTTCACCAGGACGTGCGCGCGGTTGCCCAGCGCCCGGTCGTAGCCGTCCGAGTAGCCGACGGGTAGCACGCCGAGCACGGTCTGGCGCGTCGTGCGGTACGAGCAGCCATAGCCCACGTAGCTGCCTTCCGGGATGGTTTTCACCTGCGCGATCCTTGTCTTCCAGGAGAGCACGGGGCGGAAATCCGGCACCGCGCCACCTTTCTCCCGCGCCGCGAGCAGTGTCTCCCGCGACGGCCAAAGACCGTACAACCCGATGCCGAACCTGAGCATCGTGAAATGCGTGTTCGGGAAGAGCAGGGCAGCGGCGGTGCACGCGGTATGAACGTACGGCGGACTTCCCACGGTCCGATTCACCGTGACGAGCGCCTCCTCGAAACGACGGATCTGCAAGGCGGCAAAATCGTGATTCAGCGTGTCTTCGATATTCGCGTAATGCGTCGAAATGCCCTCCACGAGGACGTTCGGCCGGTCTTTGAACAGGCGGAGGAAGGCCTCCAGGTCNNTCCACGGTTTCCGCGTTGTACACGGTGAGCCGCAGCTCCGCTTCCAGCGCTGCGTCGAGTGCACTGAGCGGAACATGGCCGAGCAGAAGGATGGGTCGCGTGATCCCGCCCGCGCGAAGCTCGAGACCCTCCTCCAGGGAATTGACGCCGAACCACTCAGCGGAGGGAAGGAGCGATGCAATCGTGAGGGCGCCGTGGCCGTACGCGTTGCTCTTGATGACGGCGCAGGCGAGAACGCCGGGCGCCGCTCCCGCGCGGATCTGCCGCAGGTTATGATCGGGTGCCGTGCCGTCGATTTCCACCCACACGAGGCCGGTGCTTCGGAGGCCGCTCACTGATGTCCCTTCCTTTGCGCGCAGGATAGTATGGTGCGGGATGCCGAGTCAAAGGGCCGGGTCGACGCAGGCAGGGGGCTCCTGAGCATGGACGCAAAGGGTTTCTACGACGCATTGGGCGATGATTATGACCGGATGGTGTCGTGGCAGGAAAGGCTCGGCCGGGAGGAGCGGTTCTTCCGCCCGCTTTTCGAGACGCATGGTGTACGCAGCGTGCTGGACTGCGCCTGCGGCACCGGCATGCACGCCGTGGCGTTCGCGCAGTGGGGCCTGGCGAGCGCAGGGG
>PMDT01000208.1 GCA_003154555.1 Spirochaetaceae bacterium | reverse complement strand
GTCATGTACCTGGGCAAGATCGTGGAGATCACCACCAGCGGCGAGCTGTACTCCAATCCGCTTCATCCGTATACGATCTCGCTTCTCTCGGCGGTGCCCATTCCCGATCCGGTCGTGGACCGCACGCGCAAGCGGATCATCCTGGCCGGCGACGTTCCCAGCCCGATCAACCCCCCCAGCGGCTGCGTCTTCCACCCCCGCTGCTACATGGCAAAGGACATCTGCAAGGAGAAGAAGCCCGAGCTCCGACACCTGGGCGACGAGCACTGGGCAGCCTGCCATTTCGTGTGAGGACCGGCGCAGCTCCGGCCGCCTGCGCATCCGCGCGCGTGGCGTCGAGCGTCAGCCGCGGGGATTGCTTTTTCACACGGGCCGTGGCACACCGTTTTCCATGAAACCGGGAGATGCGCGGTGATACGGATCCAGAATCTCACCAAGTACTATGGAAAGCGGCGTGCCGTCGATGACATCACCTTCAACGTGGAGAAGGGCGAGATCGTCGGATTCCTGGGGCCCAATGGAGCCGGCAAGACCACGACCATGCGCATCATCACCGGCTATCTCATGCCCACCCGGGGCGATGTCTGGATCGCCGAACACAACATGGCGACACATTCGCTGGAGGGGCGGCGGCTCATCGGCTACATGCCGGAGGTGACGCCCCTGTATATGGACATGACCACGCGCGCATACCTCACGTTCGGGGCCAGGCTCCGAGGTCTCGACGGGAAAAAGGCCGGCAGCCGCGTCGAGGAGGTTGTGGAGCAGTGCGCCCTGGAGGAATACGTCGATGTGATGCTCGGAAAGCTCTCCAAGGGTTTCAAGCAGCGCGTCGGCCTTGCCCAGGCGATCATCCACGATCCACAGGTCCTTGTGCTTGACGAGCCAACGGTCGGCATCGATCCCATCCAGGTGGCCCAGACGAGAAAGCTCATCAAGGAGCTTGGCCGGGATCGCACCATCCTTCTTTCCACCCACATCCTTCCCGAGGTGAGCATGATCTGCGAGCGGGTCATCATCATCCACAAGGGCAGGATCGCGGCTCAGGACCGCATCGAGAATCTCTCGACGATCCTGAAGGGAGGCAGGCGCATCCGTCTGCACGTGCGCGGTCCCGCCCGCGAGGTGACGGAACGGCTCACGCGGATCACCGCCCTTCGAGACGTGCGCTACGAAGAGCCCTTCCACGTCGTGGAGTTCCCCGTGGACAAGGAGCCGCAGGCGGAAATCACCGGCCTTGTGGTGCAGGCTGGCTGGACGCTCCTTGCCATGGAATCGATGGAGATGAGCCTCGAGGACATCTTTCTTCAGCTCACCACCGAGGAGGAGGGGGAACGGTGAAGAACATCGGCATTATCTCGCGGAAGGAGCTGGGGTCGTATCTCACGTCGCCAATGGCGTATGTCGTCACCGCAATCTTCCTCGCGCTTTCAGGTACTTTCTTCAGCACGTACCTGGCCGCGACAAGCTTCGAGGACACCAGCATCAGGGGGTTCCTCGATGCGGCGCAGATCCTGATTCTCCTCTTTGCCGCCATCCTCACCATGCGCCTCGTCGCCGAGGAGAAGAAGACCGGCACGTGGGAGCTGCTGCTTACCGCGCCAGTGAGGGACGTGGAGATCGTGGTCGGGAAGTTCCTCGGCAGCCTCGCCGTGTTGACCGGCATGCTCGTGACGACGCTCTACTTCCCGTTCCTGCTGGTCCTGTTCGGGGATCCCGACCTGGGGACGATCGGCACCAGCTATCTCGGGCTCTTTCTCCTGGGCAGCGCGTGCCTGTCCATCGGCTTCTTTGCCTCCACGCTCAGCTCGAACCAGATCGTGTCCGCGGTGGTGGGCGGCGGCATCCTTTTCGGCCTCTGGTTTCTCGGCGCGGTGGAGAGCTTCGCCACCGGGGCGCTCAAGGAGCTCATTCCTTTCCTCTCGCTTTCCCATCACTTCACCGATTTCACGCGGGGGATCGTGGATACCAGGTCCATCGTCTATTACCTCAGCGTGACGGCCCTCTTCCTGTTTCTCTCCCGGGGGTCGATTCAGACGGCACGGTGGCGCTGATATGCAGACGGCGGCATTGGCCCTTGTAGGGTTGGCGTCTCTGTTCGTGGGATTCGTGCTCAGGCTCATCCTCCCCAGCCTCCGCGCGGCGTCCTGGGCAATCCTTGGCGTGGGCGTTGCGGTGCTCGCCATCGCCGCGATCGTCGATTTCAGGCGCGTGCGCGGGGCGCTGGCGAGCCAGCGCGGGAGATTCGGCGTCGGCACGACCGTGAGGCTGTCGCTCTTCATCGGCATCATCCTGCTTGTCAATGCGATCAGCATCGGCATGTATCACCGATTCGACCTCACCAGTCTCTCCCAGTTTACTCTCACCTCCCAGACAAAAGAAGTGCTTGCAAAGCTCGATACGCCCGTGGAGGTCGTGAACTTCTTCTCCCCCACGGTTTCGGCGTCGATCAGCGGCTACGCAAGAAACCTGCTGGCCGAATACCGGCACTATACCGATCGGCTGACGGTGAGGGACGTCGACCCGGATCTGAACCCCGACCAGGCCCGGCAGTACCAGGTGGACCAGTTCGGCGCCCAGTACGGCGTGACGGTGTTCAGGGGCGCGGCGGGGATGAAGCAGGTCCTCGGGCCCCAGATTTCCGCGGAGGCGGAGCACGCCTTCACGAGCGCCCTGCTGGAGGTCACGGGGACGCGGCAGCAGAAGATCTACTTCCTGACGGGGCACGGGGAAGCCGGGATATTCGCAGACTACGACAGCGCCAGGAGCGGGCTGCGGGACAACCTTTTCCAGGTGGACACGCTGGACCTCCTTGCGACTCCCCGGATCCCTTCGGACGCGGCGCTCATCATCGTCGCCGGGCCGCGGCAGCCGCTTGTCGGCAGCGAGCAGGAGCTCCTCCGGGAGTATCTCCACAATGCTGGACGGCTGTTCCTCCTGCTGAATCCCGGAGCTCCACAAGGCTACCGGGATCTGCTCGCCGAATGGGGATTGAGCTTCGTGGATGGGACGATCATCGAGCCCACCTCATACGTCGCCCCTCACAAGGACACTCCCCTGGAGCCCAGGACCAGGAACTACTTCGGGCTCGCGCAGACTTATTTCCCTGGCGCCGCAGCCCTTGTGCCGCAGGAAGGGCTCCCGTCGAACATCAGCGTCGTGGCCCTGGTATGGTCAAGCCCCGAGAGCTGGCTCGCAAAGCGGTTCGCATCCGGAGCAGATCCTGTGTTCGACCCGAAGGTCGACGTCAAAGGGCCCCTTGCCATCGGAGCCCTGGTCTCGGCCTCGCCTCCGTCCGGCGCATCCGGCGCGAAGGGAATGCGCCTCGCGGTGATCACCGACTCGGACTTTGCCGCAAGCTCCCACTTCGGGAGCGGAAACAACGGCGGCCTGTTCCTCACCGCGGCGAACTGGCTGGCCGAGGGGCAGGACATCATCTCGGTGGACCGCAAGGTGCTTCCCGTGCGCCGGCTGATCCTCTCACCCGAGGAGGCGCGCTTCCTCTTCGTCTCAAGCATCGGGCTTCTCCCGTTCTTCCTCCTGATCGTGGCGGGCTTCCTCTGGTGGCGGAGACGATAGCATGAGGGTCCGCTCTCTCTTCATCATGCTCGGCGTGGTGGTCGCGCTCGGTGCCGTGCTCTACGTGACGACGCGGCCCCGGCCCGCCCCACCGGTGGAGCCGCGGCCCTACGTCTGGCTCGTCGACATGGGAGACCTCGGGCGGATGTCCATCAGTCTTCCCACGCAGGGAAAGAGCGAAACCTGGGTCAAGCACGAGGACCAGTACTGGTACTTCGACAAGCCCCAGGGGCCGAAGGTGGACATGCAGCGTTGGGGAGGCGGCATTCCGCTCATCCTGAGCGGGCCGGCCGCCAATCGCCGGATCAGCGCGGGCGCGAGCGATGCGCAGCTTTTGATCTACGGTTTCGGGAATCCTCAGATGCAGATCTCACTTGCGGTGAAAGACGGGAAGACCATTCACATCGTCGTGGGCGACGCCACCCCGGACCACCAGGCGCACTACATCAAGCTGGTCGACTCGAGAGAGGTTTTCACCGTCGACTCTTCCTGGTACGACGTACTCTCGCGGCTCGTGCTCGATCCCCCGTACCCCCCGCCGGACCAGAAGTAGGATGATCGGCGCGGCTGCGGTCCGCCCGGCAGCAGTCGACCCTCCTGCTGAGCGCGCTCCTCACGGGGAGGGCGTACCCTGCGTCAAGGTGATGCCCATTTTCAGCAACTGCCGCTGCACCCAGGCGTCGGTCTCTGAATCGAAACCCCTTCGAAAGCCTTTCAGCGCGATGGCATGTTTCGGATATTCGTCCTGGTACCAGGAGTCGAGTGCTCCCGACTGGAGGGCATGCAGGGCGGGCTCGTCGATCTGCCGGGCCGCGGATTTTTCGGAGACCATGACCAGGACGGTGGTCTTCTCATCGACGTAGATGGGTTCACTCAATTCGAGGATCTTGAGCTTGA
>PMDT01000304.1:195-14547 GCA_003154555.1 Spirochaetaceae bacterium | reverse complement strand
CGGCTGTCCCTGGAGATCCTCGCCCTTCGCTACTCCATCGACCGGGCCCAGGAGGAGGACCTGCAGCGGCTCCACCTCGTCGTTGGCCTCCTGGACGAGTGCCTCAAAGACAGCTTCACCCTCGAACGCGCGGTGGACCTGGATCTCCGGTTTCACGAAGAGTTCGTGAACTCCGCGCGGCATGACCGCGTGCTTTCCATGTGGCAGAGCATCANNTGGTTCCTGATCTTCTCCCGCAACGCATTTGCCCTGGAAAACTTCCGTGAAGGCTCGCGGTCGCATGCGGAGCTCGTGGATTCTATCGAGCGCCAGGATTACGAAACCGCAAAAACCAATCTCACCCGTCACCTGCAGATAGACTACGCCGCGCTCATCAACATCTATCAGAAGATCCACGAGCCCGGTGGGACGCCGAGGTGATCCCCGACACCGCCTCCTCCGTTGCCGACATACGCGTTGCGCCGGGCAACCTTGCCATCTTCTGGCTCGGGCAGGCAGGCTTTCTCTTTAAAACCCCCGAAGGCAGGATCGTCTGCGTCGATCCCTATCTCAGTGACAGCGTGGAAAGGCTTGCCGGCTTTCGCCGCATCATGGCGAGCGTCATGACGCCGGAGGACCTCCGGGCGGACGTGATGCTCATCACGCATCACCACGAGGATCACCTGGACGTCGACGCGCTGCCGGTCATCGCGCGGCGCACGGATGCGCGTTTCGTGTCCCCGGCAGAGAGCGCAAAAAGGCTGCGGGAGCTCGGCGTGCCGCCGGATCGCATCACGGAGGTGCGACCCGGCAGTGTGACGGACCTTGGCTGCGTGACGGTACGGACAGTCTTTGCGGACCACGGCACACTGGCGCCCGATGCGGTGGGATTCGTGCTTGATTTCGATTTCCTCCGCGTCTACATCACCGGTGATACCGCCTATCGACCGGCGTCCATGACGGAAGCCATCCGACTCCGACCCCAGATCATCATCCCGGTGATCAACGGCGCCTATGGCAATCTCGGGTCTGCGGATGCGGCCGCCCTGACCCGTGACACGGGCGCGCACGTGGTCATTCCCTGCCACTTCTGGACATTCATCGAGCACGGCGGGGACCCGGCGGCTTTCCTCACGGCATGCAAGGAAATGGCGCCGTCCGCACGGGTGGAGCTGATCACGCAGGGCAGGAGTTACACCTGGAGATCGTGAGCGGGGTTCTTCCTAGAGCGCCTTCAGCGCCTCTGCGTTCAGTGTCGCGATGCCGTTTTTTTCCAGTATCTGCAGGGCGCGCTCGCGATCGTCGATGCGGCAGATGACGATGGCGTTCTCCCGCGTTTTTTCCACGTAGGCATACATATATTCCACGTTCACGTTGTCCTGGTCGAGCACCTCCAGGATGCGCGCCAGTCCACCGGGCCTGTCTTCCACCTCCACCGCGATCACCTCGGTGACCTGCGCGACGAATGCGCGGGTCTTCAGCACCGCCAGGCAGCGGTCGGGGTTATCGACGATGATGCGCAGAACGCCGAAGTCCGCCGTGTCGGCGAGCGACAGGGCGCGGATGTTGATCTTCTCATGCGACAGCGTCCGGGTCACCTCGGCGAGCCTTCCCTTGCTGTTCTCCAGGAAGACGGAAATCTGCTTCACGGGCATGCGTAACCTCCCTGTGGTGTGGGAATCGGGGCATGGCGCCCCGGGACATGCTGCTCAGATCTGGCGCTTGTCGATGATGCGCCTGGCTTTTCCCTCGCTGCGCGCGATGCTCTTGGGTTCAACGAAGTGGACCCGCGTGTGGATGTTCAGCGTTGCGTACAGCTCGGTCTCCAGCTTCTTTTCCATTCCCTCGAGATTCCTGATCTCGTCTGAGAACAGCGCCTCGTTCATCTCCACCTGCACCTCCAGCTCGTCGAGCTGGTCGCGCCGCTCCACGATGAGCTGGTAATGCGGCTCCACGCCCTCTCCCTTGAGTATAATCTCCTCGATCTGGGAAGGGAACACGTTCACGCCACGGATGANNTGAGCATGTCGTCGGTGCGGCCGAGCACCCGGTGCATGCGCACCGTGGTTCTCCCGCACGCGCAGGGACTCCTGTCCAGGTAGGTGATGTCGCGCGTGCGATAGCGCAGCACGGGCGTGCCTTCCTTCGTGAGCGTCGTGATGACCAGCTCGCCCTTCTCCCCGTCGGGGAGGACGCGGCCGGTGGCCGGGTCGATGATCTCGGGGTAGAAGTGATCCTCGTTGATGTGGAGTCCATTCTGGTGCTCACATTCCATGGCCACCCCGGGGCCGATGATCTCGGTCAGGCCGTAGATGTCGATGGCCAGGACGTGCAGCTCCGCCTCGATCTCCGTGCGCATGCTTTCGCTCCACGGCTCCGCGCCGAAGAAGCCCGCCTTCAGCCCGACGTTCCCGAGGTCCACCCCTTCCTCCCGCGCCGCCTCGGCGAGGTACAGCGAGTAGGAGGGCGTGCAGGCGAGGACGGTGGACTTGAAGTCGCGAAGGATCGCCATCTGCCGTTTCGTGT
The DNA here is from genome assembly GCA_003154555.1 of Spirochaetaceae bacterium. Lineage (GTDB taxonomy): Bacteria > Spirochaetota > Spirochaetia > SZUA-6 > Fen-1364 > Fen-1364. The sequence continues at coordinate 12,042 of PMDT01000304.1, read as the reverse complement.
TGCCGCCCGATATGGGTATCACGGTCGCCCCGATCCTCCGCGCGCCGTAGTGGACCCCGAGGCCGCCCGTGAAAAGGCCGTAGCCGTACGCGTTCTGCACGATATCGTGCCGCGTGGTTCCCCCGGCGGAAAGGGTGCGCGCCATGACCTCCGCCCAGACGTCGATGTCCCCGGCGGTATAGGCATCCACGACCGGCGTGCCGGTGGTGCCGGAGGAGGTGTGGATTTCGACAATCTCTTTCAGGTCCACCGCGAGAAGACCGTACGGATAGACCTCGCGCATCTCGTCTTTCGTCGTGAAGGGAAGGCGCTGAATGTCGGCGATGCCCTGGATGTCCTGCGGCTTCACGCCCGCGTCGCGAATCTTTTTCTGATAGAAGGGCACGCGGCGAAACAACACGTCGACCAGGCGCCCGAGCTTCTCCCCGTGGTGCCGCGCCAGGGCTGCCGGTGACAACGATTCGAAATCGGTATTCCAGATCATTCCCGTCCTCCTACAGGCGGTAGATTTCCGCGTCTGTGATCAGGTGGATCCCCGATCCTTCCAGCGCCCGTTCCGCTTCGGGGAACTTCTCCACTTCGAAGACGATGGCCGCCCGGCTGCCCTCTTCGATCACGAACCCGTAGCAGTCCTCCACGTTCACGCGCGCAGCGGAGAGCTTCACGAGAAGTTCGTGCATCGCCCCCGGGGCATCTGCAATGGTCGCGACGAGGATGCGGCGCTTCGTGACGGTGAAGCGGGACTCCTTCAGCGCGGCAAGGCCCTTGTCAGGGTCATTGACGAGGACGCGCACGACCCCGAACTCTCCCGTGCTCGCCATCGACACGGCACGGATGTTGAGACCCGCCTCCGCGAGCGCGCGGGTGATCTTTTCCAGCTTGCCCTGCTCGTTCACGACGAAGATCGACAGATGGAATGCCATTCAGCACTCCTTCCCGGCGTGAGGCCTGCGGTCGATCACGCGCACCGCCTTGCCCTCCGCCGCGGGGAGATTGCCCGCCTCCAGGAGCCTGACGACCGGCGTCACGCCGATTTCATCCCGCAGCGCGGCGACCGCCCTGCCCTGGAGACCTTCGAGGTGCGACAGGGTGCCCTGGAACTGGTCGCTTGCAAGCTCGACGCTCACGTGGAGCTTGTCCATGTAGTTTTCCTCGTGGATCTCGATAAGGTAGTTCGCGCCGATGCCGGGGATGCGCAGAAGCGTCTGCTCGATCTGGAGAGGGAAGATATTCACGCCATTGATGATCATCATGTCGTCGGACCGGCCCTGGATCCGGTCGATGCGGCGATGGGTGCGTCCGCACGGACAGGTCCCCGGGATGAACCGCGTGAGGTCGCGGGTGCGATAGCGCAGGAGCGGCGTTCCCGACCTGTTCAGGGACGTGAGCACGAGCTCCCCGCATGCACCGTCGTCCACCGGCATGCCCGTTGCGGGATCCACGATCTCGGCCAGGAAATTGTCCTCCCAGAGGTGCATGCCGGACTGCTCGGGGCACTCGAAGGCCACGCCCGGCCCGCACATCTCCGACAGCCCGTACGAGTTATAGGCCTTGATATTCCACGTCTGCTCGATCCTCTGTCGGGTCTCTTCGGTGTGCGGCTCGGCGCCGACGAATGCCATGCGCACCGAAAGGTCGCGCCGCGGGTCAAGACCCATCTCGCTCACGTGCGTGGCAAGGCGTAAGGCGTAGCTGGGCAGGATGTGGATCGCGGTGGTCTTGAACTCCTTCATGAACCAGATCTGCCGCTTGCTGTTGCCCGGGCCGATGGGGATTGTCAGGGCGCCGAGCTTTTCCGCCCCGTAGTGGAACCCGATGCCCGCCCGTGAAAAGCCCATAGCCCATCATGTTCTGGAAGACGTCGGTGGAGCGCATGCCCGCCATGTACATGCAGCGCGCGACGAGATCCTGCCAGGCGGCGATGTCCTCCCGCGTATGGTAGATCACGGTCGGGTTTCCGGTGGTCCCCGACGAGGAGTGAAGGCGCACGACCTTCTCCAGCGGCACGGCGAGGAAGCCGTAGGGAAAGCTGCCGCGAAGATCGTCCTTGGTGGTGAATGGCAGGCGGCTGATGTCCGTGAGACGGCGGATCTCCGGCACCGGCTTTCCATCGAAAAGATCGCGATAGAATGGCGCATTCGCCGCGCCCCGCAGCGTGGCCGAAAGACGGTCCAACTGCAGGCGTTCCAGCTCCCGGCGGCTCAAGGTTTCCAGAGACGAATCCCAATACATATATGACCGCATGTGCGTGCGGCTTCCTCCTCGGTCGACAGTATGCATCCACAAATATGGCTGGATCACGGTGTATACTGGAAATGCATGTTCATGCAAGTAAGCGGCATCGTGGAGAAGCGGCGGAAGGCGGCGAGCCGATGAGCGGCAGCGCGGCGCACCGGGAGTGCATCGTCCTGTCACCTGCGGGCGCGGTCTGGGATCAGCGCTCCCTGCTTCTCCTCCACGGTCGCGGCGACACGGCGCGCGCCTTCATCGCTCACTGGCGGCCCCTTGTGGACGAGGGATGGACGCTGATTGCGGCCCTTTCATCGCAGGCCTGCGCAACGGGAGGTTTCTGCTGGGACGACGCGGAGCTCGCCTTGCGCGAGATTCGCGGGCACCTGGACGACTGCCGGCGGTTGCGCGGCATCGACGTCGGCGGCATGGTGATTGCGGGGGCGTCCCAGGGTGCGCGGCTGGCGCTCGAGCTCGCCACGGAGGCAGGGTTGCCCGCGCTATGCGCATTTCCTTCGTTCCCCGCCGGGTACGACCTTTCCCGTCTCACGTCCATGCCGGGTCGAGTTCCCGTCGGGTTCATCCTTGGTGATCTGGATGAGAGCCGCGATCACGTGCGACAAGTGATCGCCGCGCTCGAGTCTGCGGGTGTTCCGATTGTGATCCGCGAGATGCCTGGTGTCGGGCACGACCCGTCGGAAGGCTTTGCCTCGATTGCCCGTGCAATGCTCGCGCGGCTCGTTGATGCTGCCGCATCCACCTGATCAGCCGATGGGGGAGAGAAGCGTCTCCTCGACCGGCTCCCGCCCGTGCGCGGCGATCTTCACGGATAGATTCTCGATATTGTCCGCGGGAAAGGGATGCATTCACGGATGTGCTGGCTGCCGCAGATCCAGGCGAGAGTGCGCTCCAGCCCGATGCCATACCCGGAATGCGGGACGGAGCCGTACCTGCGGAGGTCCAGGTACCAGCCGTAGGAGGATTCAGGGAGCTTCTCCTCGTGGATGCGCGCAAGGAGCTTCTCCAGAATGTCCTCCCGCTGGGAGCCTCCGATGATCTCACCGTACCCCTCGGGCGCCAGGAGATCGGAGCAGAGCACCGTTTCGGGATTGGCCGGATTCTCCTTCATATAGAAGGCCTTTGCCTTGCGGGGATAGTTCATCACGAAGATAGGCTTGTCATGCATCTTCGTGAGGATCGTCTCGTCTTCCCCGCCCATATCGTCGCCCCACTGGATGGCGCTGCCTTTCGACTGGAGGGTCTTCACCGCATCGCCATAGTCCATCCGGATGAAGGGCGGGCTGATCTTCTTCAGGGGCTCGACGTCGCGCTCGATCGCTTTCAGCTCATCCGCGCAGTGGGTGAGCACGTCGGAGACGACCCTGCTCACCATGTCCTCTTGCAGCACCATGTTGTCGTTGTTGTCCGCAAACGCCACCTCCGCTTCGAGCATCCAGAACTCCGTGAGGTGCCGCCGCGTCTTCGACTTCTCGGCGCGGAATGTCGGCCCGAAATTGAAGACCTTGCCGTACGCCATGCAGGCGGCCTCGAGGTAGAGCTGGCCGGTTTGCGCGAGGTAGGCATCGCCGAGGTCGAAATAGGGCACGGTGAAAAGGGTGCCCGCGCTCTCCCCGATGGAGCCCGTGAGGATCGGCGTGTCGATGAGGATGAAACCGCGCTCGTGGAAGAAGGAGCGGAAGGACATGATCGCCTGGTCGCGGATGCGCATGATGGCGGTCGGCCGGGTGGAGCGCAGCCAGAGGTGCCGGTTCTCCAGCAGGAAATCGATGCCGTGCTCCTTCTTGGAGATGGGATAATCGTCGGTGGGATTCTGCACGATCTCGACACCGCTTACCGTGAGCTCGAAACCGGATGGCGCCCGCTCGTCCCGACGCGCCGTGCCACGCACCTTCACGGATGCTTCCATTTTCAGACCCGTGATGAGGGCAAACGCTTCCGCTCCGCAGCCGGACTCCTCCGCAACGCCCTGGATGCGGCCGGTGCCGTCACGAAGCTGGAGGAAGGCGATCTTTCCCTTTGACCGCATGTTGTACAGCCATCCGCGTATCTCGACCTCGCGGTCGACATGCTTTCCGATGTCGGCAATCGATACCACTTCCATCTGATTCTCCTCGGGGGCGCCCTGCGGGCGCGGCGGTCACACGAACTCTTCGCGTTCGCGAAGGACGACGATTTCGCCTTTCTGATCCAGAAGCTGGATGTATTCCAGGAAATCCTGCTGCGCGCGGTCGAGGTCGGACTTCCTCGTCGCTCCCATCGCGTCTTCTTCCAGCCGTATCAGCTCCCGCCGTCGTTCCGAGACCGCGGAAAGCATCCGCTGGCGCGTTTTCTCCTCCGCGCCTTTGAGGACAAGGGCGAGCTCGCGATCGGCGTAGTCGCGCATGACCTTCTGGAGATCCTTGTCGGGGAGCTGGAAGACGACATCGATCGTGTAGAGCATCTTGCGGATCTGGTTGGCCGTGTTCGGCTCCAGCTCCGAGAGGATCGCCTGCTCGCGCGCGGGATCCATGTAGCGAAGGATTTCCGTGAGGGCGGTGGTTCCATCCACATCTTCGGTCACCGGCTCGCCGACTTTCCGCACCTTGCTGCGGAGCGCCTCTTCGGCCGTCCGCAGCACCTCCGCGTCAACCGTGAGTGTCTTGGCGATGCGGGGAACAATCTCGCGCTGAGCTTCCGGGCTCATGGCCTGCAGGATCCGCGCAGCGAGTTTCGGCTCAAGGTGTGCCAGGATGAGCGATGCGACAGGCACCGATTCCTCCCGCAGAAGCGTGATCGCCTGGTGGATGTCGATATCTTGTAGAAAGGAGAAGGGCGGGGGTGCCATGTCCTTGCGGACCCGGTCAAGGATCTCCTTTGCCTTCTCGGCGCCCACGGAGGCTTCCAGCATCTCCTGTGCTTTCTCGATGCCGCCGCTGGCGATGAGGTCCTTTGTCTCGCGGATGTAGCCGAACTCCTCCATGATCTTGGAGGCGTCCTTCTGGTCGATGCGCTGGGTCCGGGCGATCTCGCGGGTGATGCCCTCAACTTCCTCGGTGGACATGTGCTTCAGCACGCGCGCCGCTTCGTCCTTGCCAAGGAGCATGAGGAACTGGGCTGCCTTGCGATAACCCGCGTCGCGGCTTGTTTCCTTTATAAAACCGCGCAGACTCGGGTCGAGCCTGCCCTTCGCGGCCCTCTGCTCCTTGCGGTATTCGTCTGCTCCCCCTGGCATGGCCGCAATACTATCCACGGACCGGCGGGTGGTCAATGACGATGTTGCCGGCCGCGGGACGCTTTTCCCGCCGTCGGAGCGCCCCTCACGCCGTCATCGTGTCGGGATGCGGCCCGATGCGCGTGCCCGTGTCCAGGGCCGTGATGCGCTGCATGTCGGAATCGTCGAGTGAGAAATCGAAGACCTTGCTGTTCTCGAGGATCCGTTCGTGATGCACCGACTTCGGGATGATGACGACGCCGAGCTGGAGGTGCCAGCGAAGAACGACCTGCGCGGGCGTCCTGTCATGCTTGCGCGCAATCTCCGCGAACACGGGGTTGTTCAGGCTGCGTCCCCGGGTGAGCGGCGACCACGCCTCGTGCCGGATGCCCGCCTTCTGGTCGTAGTCCAGCAGCTCCTTCTGCACGAGGAAGGGGTGGAACTCAACCTGGTTCACTGCGGGCTGCACGGTCGCGCCCGCCTTCAGGTCCTCCAGGTGATGCGTCAGAAAATTGCTCACCCCGATGGCGCGCGTCTTGCCGTCCGCAAGGAGCTTCTCCAGCGCCTTCCAGGTGTCCTTGTACTTTCCCTTGATGGGCCAGTGGATGAGATACAGGTCGACGACGTCGATGTCCAGGAGGCGTCGGCTCGCGTCGAAAGCCTTCAGCGTCTCCTTGTAGCCCTGGTCCGTGTTCCACACCTTTGTCGTGATGAAGACCTTGTCCCGTGGCACGCCGCTGTCCCTGAGCGCGCGGCCGACGTCGGACTCGTTGGCGTACAACGCTGCCGTGTCAATGTGCCGGTAGCCGATCTCCAGCGCCCAGCGCACCGCCTGCTCGGTTTCCCTGCCCGGCGGCGACTTGAAAACGCCCAGCCCGACCCAGGGGATTTCCACTCCGTTGTTCAAACGCACGGTCGACGTGAGACTCATATTCGCTTCCATGTTTTATAAGGAAACACCTTTTGCGCGCATCGTCCAGCGCCGCCGTTCCCGCGCCGTCGGCCGTCGCTTGCCGAACGCCGCCAGCGTATCGATACTTTCCATACGGAGGAGCGGCGTATGGCGTGGATCGTTGCGATTTCCGGAGCGGCGGGCGGGCTGGGTCCAACCGTCGCGCGCGCGTTTCTCGACGCTGGTGCGGCCCTCGCGGTTGCCGGCCGGGACGCGACAAGGCTGACGCAGATGCTCGATGCGATCGGCGCGCCTTTCGAGCGGAGACTGGCAACGGCCGCCGACCTTGCGGATCCCGAGGCCGCGCGCGCATGGGCGGCGGCCGTCACTGAAAGATTCGGCAAAGTGGATGTCGTCCTCCACCTGGTGGGCGGCTATGCCGGCGGAGGCGCTCTTTCTGATTTTCAGATGGACGATTGGCGGAAGCTCGAGTCGATGCTCGTGCTCACGACGTTCTGCGTCGTGCGGGCTTTTGCGGCACCATTGAAGGCCGGGGGTGCGGGACGATTCGTTGCGGTCACCTCCCTGAAGGCGCAGGCGCCGACTGCGAAAAGCGCCCTCTACGCGGCAGCGAAGTCAGCGTCGGATGCGCTGGTGCTCGCGCTCGCGGACGAGCTGCGGGGATCCGGTGCAACGGCGAACCTCGTTGTTGTCGACTCGATCGATGTGCCGGGCGCCCCACCTGCCTCGCGCAAGCCATACGGGAAAGCGACCCCCGCGGCCGAGATCGCAAAGGCAATGCTGTACCTGTGCTCGCCGGAAGCGGCGACGGTCAACGGGGTCCGCCTGCCGCTCACCGGGAGAGGATGAAGGGAGAGTCATGGAGCATCGGGCAGGGCGCACCCGCGCCCGCGCCGCGCTTTCCTCGGCCCTGCCCGGGACTGGCAGCATGGTTGCTTTTCGTCCATGCTGTATGCGACGGAGAAACGCATGAGTGAAAACGAGAGGTTTCGCGAGCTTCCCCTTGCTGAAGTCAGAAGGATCGTCACAAGGTTCGAAGACCGGTTGAACGAGGAGCAGGGGAGGGCCGCGCCGAGCAGGAAGCTTGTCCACGACGCGATCCATCACAACGGTGCTCCCCGTTGCCCGGTGCGGATGAAGAGGTTGTCCACCGATATCATCCTCCGCTATGGAGATGCCCTGTCCGACCTCTTTTCCGAGTTCCCCGATGACCTGGTCATGACCCCGGCGTATGATTTCAGCATCGGCTACCAGCCGAAAGATCGCGCACCCCGGATCGATCCCCTGGAGGTCATGACGAAATCAGGCACGTGGGTCGACGAATGGGGCGTGCGGTGGGGTCATTCCGCCGACGGTGTGGGCGCGACGCCCGTTGATTGCCCGCTCAAGGACTGGGGCCAGCTCGACGACTTCCTTGCGCGCATGCCCGACCCTGCCGCCCCGGGCAGGCTGGATGCTGCCGCCCCCTCGTTTGCCGCGCACGGCGTTTCACGCTACTGCGGCGGGTTCATCCACCTCGCGCTTTTCGAACGGCTGCATTGCCTGCGGGGGATGGAGAATATCTTTCTCGATCTTTCCACGAATGAGAAGGAGGTCATGCGGCTTCGCGACGCCATCGTCGCCTTTGACCTCGAGCTGATCCGGGGCTGGGCGCGCATAGGCGCCCAGTCACTATTCCTTGGCGACGACTGGGGAACACAGGCCAGCCTGATGGTCTCCCTGGACATGTGGAGGGCCTTTTTCGCGGACTCCTATCGCACGATTTTCGGCGAAGTGCATCGAAACGGCATGGACGTCCTGTTCCACAGCTGCGGCAATATCATGGGGATCATCCCGGATCTCATCGAGCTCGGCGTCGACGTGATCGACCCGATGCAGCCCGGCGCCATGGACCCGCGGGAGATCGCCCGGAGATTCGGCGGCAAAGTGGCATTCTGTGGCGGTATCGATGACCAGCGCCTTTCCTCCCAGACACCCGCGCAGATCAAGGCGGAAGTGGCCCGGCTTATCGAGACGCTGGGGACCCCGTTCGGGAACAGCCTCATCGTTGCACCGGGGAACATCATGACGCCCGAGATACCCCTTGAGAATCTCCGCGCCGTCTTCGAAGCGTGCCACGGGCAGTAGCCCGGGCAGGGATTTGCCGATTCGTGGGAGGCCGGCCCGCGAAAGCCCTGCGGGAAATCGACCCCCGCGGCGCGTTGCCCCCGCGCGCAGCGGGCGTTACCTTTCCTCATGAACCGACTCGCCGGAGAGTTGAGTCCCTATTTGCTTCAGCACGCCGACAACCCCGTGAACTGGTACCCCTGGGGAGACGAGGCATTCGCGATCGCCCGCCGGGACGATAAGCCGGTCTTCCTTTCCATCGGCTACTCCACCTGTCATTGGTGCCACGTAATGGAACATGAGTCGTTTTCCGACCCCGACGTGGCCGCGCTCATGAACGAAGCCTTCGTCTCCATCAAGATCGATCGGGAGGAGAGGCCGGACCTGGACGAGCATTTCATGCGCATCTGCCAGATGCTCACAGGCGCCGGTGGGTGGCCGCTCACCGTCATCGTCACCCCGGACCGCAGGCCTTTTTTTGCCGGCACCTACATCCCCCGCGATAACTCCTACGGCCGCATGGGCATGCTGGAGCTGGTGCCGCGCATCCGCGAGCTCTGGACGATGCAGCGCGGCAGCGTCAACGAGTCCGTGGAATCGATCATGGCCGCGCTGCGTCGGCCCGACGCGGAAGTGTCGGGCGATTTCGCCCCCGGCCCTTCTGTTATCGTGGAAGCAGCCAGATCTCTTGCTTCACGGTTTGACGGCAGGAATGCCGGCTTCGGCGGGGCGCCGAAGTTCCCCATGCCGACTCTCATCGGCCTCCTCCTGCGCGCCTGGAGACGCAACGGAAATGCTGAAACACTGGGCATGGCGGAACGGACGCTCGCCGCGATGCGCCGCGGCGGCATCTACGACCAGGTCGGCTTCGGCTTCCATCGCTATTCCACTGACGAGCGGTGGCACGTCCCGCATTTCGAGAAGATGCTCTACGACCAGGCCCTTCTCTGTCTTGCGTATACCGAGGCGTGGCAGGCCACGGCAAAGGATCTCTACCGGAGAACTGCGTCAGAAATCTGCACGTACGTCCTGCGCGATCTTCGGCTTCCCGGTGGCGGCTTTGCCACGGCGGAGGATGCTGACAGCGAAGGGGTCGAAGGCAGGTTTTACGTGTGGACGGAGAGCGAATTGCGATCGGTGCTGGCAGACGGGGACTTCGAGGCGCTCTCCCACCGGTACATCCTGCGCGAGCCTGCTGATACGGAGATCATCCTTCATCGCTTCCCATCGGACGACGCCGCTCCCGACGCGCGCGAGGCAGTGTTGCGGGAGGCCCGCGCGCGGCGTCCACGGCCCCTCCGTGACGACAAGATCCTGGCCGACATGAACGGCCTCATGATTGCCGCCCTGGCGCGCGCGGGCCGCGCATTCGACGAGCCGTCTCTGATAGAAGCGGCAGCGACGGCCGCACGCTTCGTCATTGGCAGCATGGTGGGCACGGACGGCGCGCTCCTGCACCGGTTGCGGGACGGTGTGGCGGGCATCCCGGCATTCGCCGACGATCATGCATTCCTTGCCTGGGGCATGCTCGAGCTATTCGAGGCGGGCTTCGATCCCGTCTGGCTGGAGGAGTCCCTGCGGCTGCTCGACGCGCTGGTTGCGGGGTTCTGGGACGATAAGAATGGCGGCTTTTTCCAGACTTCCGGTTCCGCCGAAAAAGGGATCGCACGGACGAAATCATTCACCGACGGGGTGATCCCGTCCGCCAACGCCGTTGCGCTCATGCTGCTGGTGAAGCTCAACCGGATCACCGGCAGGACGGATTTCCAGGAGAAGGCCGCCGCGCTCATGCGCTGCATCCCCGCCGAAGCGACGGAGTCAGCCATATCATATTCTCACCTTCTCTGTGCGGCGGACGACGCGGCGGGTCCAACGGCCGAGGTTGTGATCGTTGGAGAGCCCGGCGCATCGGACGTGCGCGACATGCTTGCAGCCATCCGCCGGGTCTATGCCCCGAATGCAGTCACCATTATGAAGCCTTCCAGGGGCAGCGCGCTCCTGGATCGACTGGCCCCCTTCACTGCCTCGCTGCGGGAGGTCGCGGGCAAAGCGACGGCATACGTGTGCCGTGACTTCACCTGCGCGCTTCCCGTCACCGATCCGGCGCTAGCGGTACGTGGGCTCTCCATCGCCTGAAGGTTCTGGCGGCTCGGCGGCGATCTCCCTCTCCACCTGCTGGTAGATGTCGTCCAGAATTTCGGCAAGCGGCAGAGGCCGGCTGTGCACAGGGGTGCAGGCCTCCCGCCCGGTATCGAGGCTCGCGTTTCCCACCACGTCGGGCACGGCGTCAAGCTCTTCCTGTCCGGAGAGGACCGCGTACAGGGTCGCGAGCATGACCGTGCACTCCTGCAAGGCCTGCTCGTAGAGGTCCAGGAAGCTCGCCGTGGACCGGTCCGCGTCGCTGCAGGGATGGCACCACCCTGCATGCCCGAGGTTGAGGAAGTCGAATCCTTCGGGCACGGTGCGCGGGTGGATCAGTCCGAGCCGCCGGTGCTTGAACCCGTCCTTGCGGTCCTGCTTGTAGGCCTCCCGCACGAGATCGGGATTCAGGTGGTTGGTGAGCTTGTAGAAGAAGAGAGCGTCGCGGTACGCGTTCTGGATGCGCAGCCTGTCGCGGCTCTTGTAGTTGTAGGACGGGTAGGTGGCATTGAGCGCCTTCACGAGAGTCTTGATCACGGGGTAGGGGAGGTTCACGCCGCAGCGGACAAGGGAGAGATAGTCGAAGTCCGCCGGTGTCTTGCCGAATCGCTCTTGCAGCACGAGCACATCGAGGATCCTCTCCAGGAACGGATGGGCGTGGTAGAGTCTCCTGCTCGCTTCCTCCCGCGCGCTGGCCGCCCCCGCAAAATAACCGATGAACGGATGCGTCTTGCGGTCCAGCGGCGCGTGCGTGGCGAAGCCGAGGATGTAGGCCGACAGCTCCGCCCCCGGTCCCACCGACAGCCGCAGCGCCTCGCGCGCCAGCTCGCGCACGAATGTGCCGTAGTTGTGCCGATGCAGCGCGACGCCGTAGCGCAAACCTGTCGGCATCGTCCGCTGGTTGTGGTAGAAAAAGTCGGGCCCCTGCGCGCCGAATCGAAAAAGGTTGCCATGGGCCGAAAGCATTTCCTCCCCCCGATCGCCGAGGGCGCCACGGAGTGCTTCCTCTGCAAAGAGGAGGTGGGCGAAATGGGAGGGCATACAATCAACATTACCACGGGCGCCGATGCGTTTCAGTAGCTGCGCGGCTCGCTTTCGTGCGTCCCTGCACGCGCGCAGCTACCCTTCCATGGCTATGGCTCGCTTTCCATGGCTGCGGCCACTTGACTTTTTGTCACCCGCCGATAGTATGTGCCGATATCGCCGCTGTAGCTCAGACGGTAGAGCAACGGACTGAAAATCCGTGTGT
>PMDT01000304.1:0-147 GCA_003154555.1 Spirochaetaceae bacterium | reverse complement strand
TTCCGGGTCGCTCCTCGAGCAGGTGTGCAATGAGATTCATGCCGTTGAGCCGCGGCATTTCCACATCGGTGACGACGAGGTCTATCGATCCGGGATACTTGCGCGAAAGCTCAAGCCCCTCCTTGCCGTCGGAGGCGGACAGGACGA
>PMDT01000384.1 GCA_003154555.1 Spirochaetaceae bacterium | reverse complement strand
GAGCTCAACCGGCTCATCGAGCTGGAGATGGAAGGCACGGTGGGATGATGGAGACCGTCACCGAGCCCGTCTGGATGAGGAATCTGCGCGGCCAGGCGCAGGAGCGCTTCAGGACAATGGCGTGGCCCACGACCGCGGAGGAGGAGTGGCGGCGTACAGACGTGAGCCGGCTGGGGCTGGATTCCTTTGTCGCGGGCCCGCAGCCGAAGTTGGCCTGTCCGCGGGATGCAGATGCCGGCACGAGCGCGGGATTCGTCCGATTCGAGTCGTCGCGCTGCGCCGAGCTCGCGCTCTCCCCTGCCCTGCGGGACAGCGGTGTGAAGCTCCTTCCGCTGGATCATGCAATGGAGGAGATGGAGACGCCGATGCACGGGCTGTGGCAGAAAGCTTTCGAGGAGGCCGACAACCGGTTTCTCGTGTCGCACTTCGCCTCGTTCAACCACGGCGTGCTGCTCTGGATCCCCGCAGGTCTGGAGATCAAGGAGCCGTTCTTCATCGATTTCGCTGAGAGCGGGAAAGGCTTTCAGACCGCGCCGCACGTCGCGGTGTTTCTGGGCCAGGGGGCGCGTGCATCGGTTGTCACCCGCATGGGCGGCGCGCAGGACGGCGAAGGCCTCCTTTGCAATGCGGCGGTCGATCTCCGCCTTGCCGACGCTGCGGGTCTTACGTATTGCGAGGTCCAGGAGATGGGACCGCGCGACATTTACGTCCGGCACGCGCGCGCCGTCGTGGGAAGGGATGCGTCGCTCCACCACGTCGACGCGGAGTTCGGCGGGCGCTTTGCAAAGACGCGCATCGATTGTTCACTCGACGGCGCAGGCGCGGATGCACGGCTCGACGGCGTGTATTACTGCGGCGCCGGCCAGCATATGGACCTCCGCACGGTCCAGAACCATCGCTCACCGCACGCCACGAGCCGCGCCTACTACAAGGGTGCCGTTGCCTCGGGCGGCCGTTCCATCTTCCAGGGGCTCATCGAGGTCGCGGAGGGCGCCGCGGGAACGGATGCCTACCTCACGAACAGGAACCTCATCCTGGGAGAGACGGGGCGCTCCGATTCGATACCGACCCTGCGCATCGGCAACAATGACGTGAAGTGCAGCCATGGCTCCACGACGGGCAAGCTCTCCAGCGAGGAGCTGTTCTATCTCGAGAGCAGGGGCCTGTCCACGCTTGACGCGCGGGAAATGCTCGTGATCGGCTATTTCGAGGATCTCCTCGGATCGGCGCCGGAGGGCTACCGCGATCAGACTCTCGCGACCATCCGCGGCCGTTTCCGCAGGGCCGCCTGAGAGAATGGACGTCTGGACACGCGTGGCAACGGAAAAAGAGCTGGTCACGACCCTCAGTGTCACCGTGGGGGATCGACTCGTGGCGCTTTTCCGTACCGATGAAGGCATTTTTGCCCTGGATGACATCTGTTCGCACGAATACTCGCGTCTTTCAGAGGGCGAGGTCTGGGCCGGAGAAGTATATTGTCAGAAGCACGGATCCCGGTTCAACCTTCGCACCGGCAGCGTCACGGGTCTTCCCGCAACGCTCCCGGTCGGGACGTGGGACGTAAAAGTGGAAGACGGAGAAATATGGATCGCTTCGCGCACGCCAGAACCCAGCTGATCGGCTCCCGGAACGTCGACGACGTGCGTGGAGATTTCCCCATCCTGGACCGGCACGTCAACGGGCATCCCCTGGCATATCTCGACAACGCCGCCACGTCCCAAAAGCCGCGCGTCGTGCTCGACGCCATTCGCGTCTACTACGAGCACAACAATGCAAACGTGCACCGCGCCCTGCACACTCTCGGGGAGGAGGCAACCGCCGCTTTCGAGGAAGCCCGGGGCAAAGTGCAGCGTCTCCTCAACGCGCGGGCGCGGTCCGAGATCATCTTCACCCGGGGCACGACCGAGGCCATCAATCTTGTCGCGTCGAGCTGGGCGGACAGCGCGCTTTCGGAAAGCGATGTCGTTCTCTGCACGGAAATGGAGCACCACAGCAATCTCGTGCCGTGGCAGCTCGCCTGCGCGCGGCGCGGATGCAGGCTCTCCTTCCTCCCGGTGGAGGATGACGGCAGCCTGGACCTGGAGCGCGCCGCGGCCGGCTGGGATCCGCGCACGCGCCTGGTCGCCGTGACCCACGTCTCCAACGTGCTGGGCACCATCAACGACGTGAAAGCACTCGCGCGGATCGCGCACGACCGCGGCGCGCTCATCCTCGTGGACGGGGCACAGGCGGTGCCGCACATGCGCATAGACGTGCAGGACCTCGACTGCGACTTCTACTGCTTCTCGGGGCACAAGACCTACGGCCCCATGGGCATCGGCGCCCTCTATGGAAAGGAAGAGATCCTCGAGGCGATGCCGCCGTGGATGGGCGGCGGCGAGATGATACGGGCAGTCCACCTTGAAGGCTCCACATGGAACGATCTTCCCTGGAAGTTCGAGGCCGGCACGCCAAACGTTGAAGGCGCCGTCGGGCTCAGCGCGGCCATCGACTACATCCATTCCCTCGGGCTTCCGGCCACCAGTGCGTGGGAGCATGAGCTCGCCGCCTATGCCGCGGCGAAGCTTCACGCGGTGCCGGGAGTCACCATCTACGGCTCCGCGCCCGCGCGAGGCGCGGTGTTCGCATTTACACTCGGCGCCATCCACGCGCATGACGTCGCCCAGTTCCTCGACCGGGAGGGCATCGCCGTGCGGGCGGGCCACCACTGCGCCCAGCCGCTCATGAAGAGGCTCGGGGTGCCGGCAACGGCGCGCGCAAGCTTTTCCTTCTACAACACGTTCTCCGAGATCGACAGGCTGGCGGAAGCCCTGGAGGGCGCCGCGAGGTTCTACGCATGAGCAGTTTTGACGAGCTGTACCAGGAGATCATCATGGATCACTACCGCTCGCCGCGCGGACAGGCGCATCTCGATCACGTCCCCCAGTCCATGGTGCACGAAAACCCCACCTGCGGCGATTCAATCAAGCTCGAGGTCGTGGTGGGAGACGATGGCCATCTCGCTGCGGTGCGATTCGACGGCAAGGGCTGCGCCATCAGCACCGCTTCAGCCTCCCTCATGACCGAATCGGTCAAAGGGTTGTCCGTTACGGATGCGCGGCAACGCGCCGAGAGCTTCATCAAAGCGCTNNGCGACGGCCCTGGATGACATGGGGGACCTGGCCGCCTTCAAGGGCCTCACGAGCTTCCCGGTCCGGGTCAAGTGCGCGACGCTTGCCTGGCACGCTCTTCTGGTTTCCCTGCCGGGCGCGTAGCACGGTACTCCGTGCGCAGGGATTGCGACAGGAGGAATGATGTTCGAGAACTACGACCCCCGGGAAGGCAAGCTCCTGCGCCTCCTGGACGAAACGGGGAAGCTTGCGGCCGTGCCGGACGGCATGCCGCTCCTGCCGGATGACCGCGCGCTCGACGCGTACCGCACGATGGTGATGTCCCGCCAGGTGGACGAATGGGCCGTGAGCCTGAACCGGCAGGGAAGGATGCCCACCTACGTGCTGAACAAGGGACAGGAGGCCAATTCGATCGGCGCCGTCATGGCGGTGCGGCCCGACGACTGGTTCGTGCCGGCCTTCCGCGAGCTGGGCGGCATGCTCGTGCGGGGCATCAGCCTCGCGCAGTACTACCTCTACTGGTATGGCAACGAATGGGCCAACCACATGCCCCGGGAAGAGATGCACATGCTCCCCATCTCGGTGCCCGTGGGAAGCCAGATGGTCCACGCGGTGGGCCTGGCGTGGGCGGAACGCTACAACGGCAGCGACCGTATCGCGCTCACCTTCATGGGCGAAGGGGCGAGCTCGGAGGGCGACTTCCACGAGGCGTGCAATCTCGCCGGCGTCTGGAAGTCCGGCGTGGTCTTCTATGCGCAGAACAACAACTGGTCCATCTCTCTTCCCTGGTCCAAGCAGAGCGCCAGCGCGACGCTCGCGGAAAAGGCGTTTGCCTACGGATTTCCCGGCATACGGGTGGACGGCAACGACATATTCGCCGTCTATGCCGCGGTGCGCATGGCCGCCGATCGCGCCCGGTCCGGCGCAGGTCCCACTCTCATCGAAGGGCTCACGTACCGCCTCGGTGCGCACACGACCTCCGACGACCCGAGCCGTTACCGCACGGACGCCGAGGTGAAAGAATGGGAGGCGCGTGATCCCCTGCCGCGCCTGGAGACGTACCTTCTCCACAAGGGCCTTCTCACGCAGGAGCAGACGTCGAGCATCCGGCAGAAATCGCTTGAATGCGCCCAGGCTGCGTTCGAAGAGGTGGTCAACCAGGAGGACACGCTGCTGGACGACACTTTCCGCTACCTCTACAGCGACATGCCCGAGGTCATGGCCGCCCAGCTCGCGCGGAGGCAGGCATGAAGGTCCTCACGCTGATCGAGGCCGTCACCGACGCTCTGCGCGTGGAGATGTCCGCCGACAAGTCCGTCATCGTCTTCGGTGAGGACGTGGGCCTGGAGGGGGGCGTTTTTCGCGCCACGACGGGGCTGCAGCGCGACTTCGGGGAGGGGCGATGCTTCGACACCCCCATTTCGGAGTCCGGCATCGTCGGAGCCGCCGTGGGCATGGCCGTGGCCGGGCTGAAGCCGGTCGTGGAGATACAGTTCTCGGGTTTTGCCTTTCCCGCATTCAACCAGATCGTGAGCCACGTCGCCCGCATGAGGAACAGGTCACGGGGCGCACTGACCGCGCCGATGGTCATCCGCATGCCGTACGGCGGCGGCATACGCGCACCGGAGCACCACTCGGAAAGCGTGGAGGCGCTCTTCGGCCACATCCCCGGTCTGAAGGTCGTCATCCCGTCCACGCCGCACGACGCCAAGGGACTCCTCATCGCCGCGATCAGGGACCCGGATCCGGTAATATTCCTGGAGCCCGCGCGCGCCTACCGCGCCGTCCGCCAGGAGGTCCCCGACGACGGGTACACCGTGGAGATCGGCACCGCGCGCATCGAGGCGGAAGGCGACGAGCTCACGCTGATCTCCTATGGGGCGCAGATGATCGAGGCGCGTCTTGCGCGCGCGGCCCTTGCAGCGGAAGGCCGCTCGGTGGAGCTGATCGATCTTCGGACGATCTACCCCTTCGACGCGCGGACCGTCGTGGAATCGGTGCGCAAGACGGGACGCGTCCTCGCTGTGCACGAGGGTCCGCAGACATTCGGGGTCGCCGCGGAGCTCATGGCCACGATCATGGAAAAGGCCTTCGACAGGCTGGAGGCCCCCCCTGCCCGTCTCACCGGGCCCGATGTCATCTACCCGATGCCGCGCGGAGAGCGGCATTATCTTCTTACTGCCGAGCATGTGCTCGCGGAGGCGCGAAAGGTGCTGAGCTATGAGCCGTGACGACGGGTTGTACGATTTCCGGTTTCCCGACATCGGTGAAGGCCTCACGGAAGGGACCATCGTCGAGCTGAAGGTNNGAGATGCCATCGCCCGTGGACGGCATCATCGCCGAGATCCGGATCGCGCAGGGCCAGGTCGTCAAGGTGGGAGAGGTGGTGGCCCGGATCAGGACAGGCGCTTCCCCTGCCCCTGCCATGGCGCCTCACGCCGTCGCGACGCCGGGCTATGCGGAGTCGGGAACGGTGGTCGGCAAGCTCGATACGGGGAGCGGCATGGTGCTGCCACCCAGCACGGAGGGTCGCGCGCTTCCTCCTGCGCCTTCCGGCAATGGTGCGCAAGCGCCACGGGGAAAGGTCCGCGCCTCGCCCGTTGCCCGCAAGCTGGCCGCGGAGGCGGGCATCGATCTTTTGTCTATTTCAGGAACAGGGCCCGGCGGCAGGATTCTCAAGGCGGACCTTGCCGCCGCGGCAGGGACGGGCGCCGCCCACGTCGTAAGGCCGTCTGGCCCCGCCGCCGTGAATGGAAGCGAGCCAAGAAAGCTCTCCACGATGCGGCTGGCCATCGCGGCCGCAATGGAAAAAAGCCAGGCCATCCCCGCGGCCGCCGTCCACGATTACACGATTGCCGATGACCTGCTCCAGCTCCGCCGGGACATGAACGAGTCGGCAAAGGAGAAAGTCGG
>PMDT01000052.1 GCA_003154555.1 Spirochaetaceae bacterium | reverse complement strand
GGCACGCATTCTGATAGTTGACGACGATACCGATCTGCTCGAAGGCCAGAAAGTCTACCTCGAGAAGAAAGGCTACACGGTGCAGACCGCCCTCAGCATCGACGAGGGATTGGCATGCGCGAGAGAGACGGCACCCGACCTGGTCATTGCCGACCTCATGATGGAGCACTACGACTCGGGATTCGTTTTCTGCAAGAAGGTGCGCGATCTGCCCGGGCTGGAGAAAGTGCCCATCCTCATGCAGACGGCGGCGCCGCGCAAGATGGGTTTTGCCTTCGAAACCGGCGCCTCTCCCGGGCGTGAATGGATGAAGGTGGACGAGGTGCTCACGAAGCCTGTTCCCCTGGAGCATCTCCTGGGCAAGATCGAGCAGTACCTGAGCGCACGGAGCAGCCATGCCTGAGCCCGGGCCCGCTGCGCCTGCTGGCGCGGCCGGCACACTTGTCGCGCAGGAGCCGCTGCGCGTCATGGTCATCGAGACAGAGGAGGGGATGCGGGACGGCATGCGGCGCATCCTCGCACGCAAGGGACTGAACGCACGCGCGGTGGGCGATGGCGAGGCAGCCCTGCGGATGCTGGCGGAATCCCCCGCCGACGTCGCGCTGGTGGATATCTCCCTGCCCGAGATCGACGGGGTATCCCTTACCGAGCAGATCGCTCGGCGCTTCGAAGGTCGGATCGTGGTCGTGATCACCTCTGCCCTCGCCTCCGTGGAGTCCGCGGTGGAAGTCACCCGTCGCGGCGCCTTCGACTTCCTCGTGAAGCCCTTCACGCCCGACAACCTCATCTGCGTGGTGGAGCGCGCCGGCCAGCAATGGCGGCTCATCCGCGAGCGGGAGAAATACCTCTCCGAGCTTGCGGGGGAGCGCAACCTCTCCCACCAGATGATCAACTCGATGCACGAGGGCGTTGTGGTCCTGAATATCCGCCGCGAGCCCGTCCTGGTGAATCCGCGCGCGGAACATTTCCTGGGCAAACGCTTCCGCGACGGCATGAGCCTTCCCGACCTTTTCCCCGACCTCGATGCGGCGGCCGCCGTGGAAGCAGTGATCGATTCCGCTCCCGATCACCCCGAGTGCCGGCTCGTGCAGCTTTCCGTCGGTGAGGGGCGCCTCCAGGTGAGCATTTCCCCGCTTCTGCGCGACGGCGAGTCGGGCGGCGCCATCGTCATCCTCCGCGACGTGACCGAGACATGGCGCGCCGAGCAGGACAGGAACCGTTTCGTCTCCATGGTTGCCCACGAGCTGAAGAGCCCTCTGTCTGCCATCATCAACTACCTGAATGTCATCCTCTCCGGCATGTTCGACGACAATATGCCGAAGGTGCGCGAGATGCTGGAGCGCTGCAAGGTGCGGGGGGAAGCGCTCCTGGACCTCGTGCGCGATCTGCTCTACATCAACAGCCGCGAGGCGGGCAAGGTGGACCGCACGATCGAGCCGCTCGACCTGCGCACGGTCATCCAGTCGCAGCTTGATTTCTTCAAAGTGCAGGCCGACAAGCGGAAGATCGTGCTGCTCCTTGAGTCGCCCGACGCCTGTCCCCTGTCGGCGGATCGTGGGGACCTCGATCGCATCTTCATGAACCTCATCTCCAACGGGATCAAGTACAACCGCGAGAAGGGAAGTCTCACGGTGCGCATCACGGACGCGGATGCCTCCTGGGAGGTCGCGGTCATCGACACGGGCATCGGCATGAGTGAGGGTGAGCGCGCGAGCATCTTCCAGGAGTTCTACCGGGTAAAGAATCACAAAACCGCGGGTATCACCGGCACGGGCCTGGGGCTCGCCACGGTGCGCCGCGTGCTCGCGGGGTATGGCGGACGCATTACCGTCCAGTCGCAGCCCGACGCGGGCTCGACCTTCACGGTCGTGCTCCCGAAACACCCCGCGTGAAGACCGACGCGTCGGTCCCGGCCCGCGGCCAGGCGCGGGATATCGCACTTATTTCGCTGATCGGTTTTTTCGGGATTTTTTCCACCACCATGTCGAAAAGCCCCGTTCTCCCTCTCTTCGTGAAGTCCCTGTCGGGAAGCGAGACGATCGTCGGGCTGATTGCCGCCGTGTCCCCCTTTACGGGCATCCTCTTCAGCTTCCCCGTCGGGATGCTGGCCGACACGTGGGGGAAAAAGCGCCTTCTCGTCATCGCCGGTTTCGTCTTCCTGCTGGCACCCCTCCTGTACTTCGTCGTGACGAGCGCGTACTGGCTGATCCCCATCAGGTTCTTTCACGGGATCGCCACGGCCATCATCGGGCCTGTCGCCTCCGCATTCATCGTGAGCGCCTACCCGCAGAGCAAGGGGGAAAAGCTCGGGCTGTATTCCTCGGCCACCCTCGTCGGAAGGACCCTCGCTCCACTCCTGGGCGGTGCGATCATCTCGGCGTTTTTCTTTCTTTCGGGCACCGGCATGTACAGGGCCGTCTACGCAGGAGCATTCGTCCTGGCCGTGCCGGTCTTCGTCATGATCCTGACGCTCAAGCCTGACGACCCCGCGCGGGCACGCGCCGGCACCCTGGGAAAGCCCGTCACCCTTGCCGATTTCGGCCGGAGCCTCGCCGACTTCATGCGCAACCGAAGGCTGCTTGCCACGTCCCTGGTCGAGATGGCGACCTACTTTGCCTATGGCGTGATTGAGACCTACCTGCCCATCCTCCTGTCCGGGCTCAGCGTGCCCGCGTACCAGATCGGGTTGCTCTTCTCGCTGCAGATACTTTCCATCGCCCTCACGAAGCCCCTGTTCGGGAAGCTCGCCGACAGGGTGGACCGCCGTATCCAGATCGCTGCGGGCATCGTGGTGACCGGCGCCGCCGTCGCCGTGATACCGCTTTCCACCAGCATCGTGGTGATTGCGGCGCTCGCGGTGCTCTTCGGCCTGGGCGTGTCCATTTCCACGGTCGCCACGAGCACGTACGTTGCGGAGGTGGCCCGGGAGGAGAAGCTCGGCGCCTCGCTCGGGGCACTGAGCTCCATCATGGACGTCGGGCATTCCTCGGGGCCTCTCGTGGCCGGCGCGATCATCACCGCCACGACGGCTGCCGGTGGATTTCTCGCGGCAGCAGGAGTTTGTGTCATCGTGACACTGGTCTTCCTGACCATGGTATTCTGGAGGCGCTGAGCGCCTGGGGCCTCGCGGCACCTCTCAGTCGATGGTGCCCACGAAGTTTCAGAATCTCAGTATCTTTGGCAGCAATGCTGCGCCAGCGCGTCCAACTCGCCTGTCTCCACGTTGCGGTCACCATGACCGCCGTGCCGATCCAGAGCGCGCTCGCCCGTGTCATGATCCGGGAGCTCGCCCTTCCCGCCACGCTCGTCGCGGTGCTCGCGGCCTTTCCCTACATCTTCTCCCCTCTCCAGGTGGCCATCGGCTCCTTCACCGACCGCCACCCCGTGGCGGGACGCCGCCGCTCGCCTGCCATCATGCTGGGGCTGATTCTCTGTGCGG
The DNA here is from genome assembly GCA_003154555.1 of Spirochaetaceae bacterium. Taxonomy (GTDB): domain Bacteria; phylum Spirochaetota; class Spirochaetia; order SZUA-6; family Fen-1364; genus Fen-1364. Next base: position 12,295 of record PMDT01000052.1, on the reverse strand, counting down.
CGGGGCTGGCTCTCTCGCCGGCAGCCGCGTACGCTCTCCCCGGCGGCCGGATCGCGGGGCTGGCATTGAGCCTTCTCTCGTTCGGTGCGTGGGGCATCGGCTTCAATCTCGCCTCTGTATCGTACTTCTCACTGGCCTCCGAGCTTTCCGGTGAGAAGGGAAGATCGCGGACGATCGCCGTGATGTTCTTCCTCATGATCGTCGGCATCATCGTCACCTCGATCGTGCTCTCCCGCATGCTCGACCCGTATTCGCCGGCGGTGCTCGCTCGGGCGTTCCTCTGGATCGCGGGCGCCGCCCTGGCACTCGGGCTTGTCGGACTGATCGGGCTGGAAGGGAGGGGCGCGGCAGGGCAGGCGACGGAGACGCGCATCACCTGGCGCGAGCGCTTCGCGGTACTGGGCGGGAATCGATACTCACGTCTTTTCTTCATCTATCTTCTCTTCCTGCTCGTCGCGATCCTGGGGCAGGATGTCCTTCTTGCACCGTTCGGCGGTGTCGGCCTTGGCATGTCGGTGAAGGAATCAACGGGCATCACCTCGGTCTGGGGCACGTTCACGCTGATCGGCCTGGTGATCGCGGGTCTCCTGGAGGGCATTCTGCCCAAGCGGCTCGTGGCGGCGATAAGCTCCTGCGGCGTCGCGGGCTCCTACCTCGCGCTGCTCGCGGCCGGGCTTCTTGCCGACCGGGGCGTTTTCTATGTCGGGGTGTCCGTGCTCGGTCTTGCCACGGGCACCGCCACGGTCGCCAACCTGTCGCTGATGCTCGACATGACGGTAGTCGGCAAGGTGGGGCTTTTCATGGGAGCATGGGGCATGGCGGATGCACTGGCGCGCCTGGCAGGTAACCTGCTTTCCGGAGCGGTACGAGACCTCGTGTCGCAGATGTCCGGGAATCCCGCTCTTGGATTTGTCTGTGTCTTTGCGCTCCTTGCGGCGATGACGGGGGTCTCTCTGTTGCTGCTCGGGAGAATCGATGTGGAAGCTTTCACCCGCAGGGCAGCGGCTGTTCCGCAGGGATGAGAAGGGGGATCGGCGATGCCGGAGGAAAAGCGGAAGTTCACCGAAAAGGAGCTTGCAGAGTTCAACGGCCAGGACGGGAAGCCGATCTACATCGCCTGCAATGGCAGGGTGATCGACGTGAGCACGAGCAGGATGTGGAAGGGCGGACAGCACATGAAGCGCCACGCCGCTGGCCAGGATCTCACGGCGGAAATTGCCGCGGCGCCGCACGACATCGAGGTGCTGGATCGTTTTCCACAAGTAGGCATCCTCGTGGCGGACGAGCCCGCGCCGGCCGCAGGCGCCGCGGCCGTCGCGCAGGAGTCGCCTCTTCGCCGCGGCGTCGAGGCATTCCTTGATCGGCATCCTTTTTTTCAGAGACACCCTCACCCGATGACGGTGCATTTCCCAATAGTCTTCTTCATCTTTGCGCCGCTTTTCACGCTCCTTTTCGTTGCGACCGGTCTTGAAGGGTTCGACCTCACCGCCCTCAACTGCCTGATCGCGGGCCTGTTGTTCTCACTCATTGTCATTCCCACAGGGCTCTTCACGTGGTGGGTGAACTACGAGGCGCGGCCCATGAGGCCGGTGACGATCAAGATCGTGCTCTCCCTGGCGATGTTCGTCGTGGGGCTTGCTGCCCTCATCTGGCGCCTGGACGACCTGGAGGTGCTCAAGCACATCGAGGGGTGGAACATCCTCTACCTGGTGCTCGTCCTCCTGCTCCTTCCCATGATCCTCGTCGTGGCGGCTCTCGGGGCAACGCTCACATTCCCCCTGAAGGCCGCGGAGAAGCCTCGCGCGTAAACGGCTCCCTTGCAGGTGCGTGCGCTTTTCTGTACTTTGTCGGCGGGGACGCATGGGAAGCCTCTGGAGAGTGCTCGAGTGGATCGCGCTCTTTCTCGGCGCGGTCATCGCGGGAGGAGCCGCGACTCTGACGTTGACGCGGCGCCGGATCCTTCGCCACGTGCGGGAAGAGCTCGGCCGCGACTCACTCCTCCTTGCCGCGGGGGCGCGCGTGGGCGGTTTCAACGGCGGCGCCGAAGGACATGCGACTCCCGCCCCGGGCGTGCTCATGCTGCTGTCCAGCGGGCTGTATTTCCATTCCTGGATGGGACACCGTGAAGTGTTCATTCCCGGGGCGTCCATTTCCTGGATCGGGGTGCCGGAGGCGCGCGAGCTTTCCCGCTGGGAGAGACCGCATATCGTGGTGCGCTTCCTCAATGCCGCCGGCAAGGAGGATGGCGTCGCCATCCGTCTCCTCTACCCCACGCAGTGGGTCGCGGCCATCAAGACCCACCTCATCACGCGCGCGCAATAGGCGGAGGCAAAGTGCCGGGCAGCACATTCGGACGCGTCCTCACGGTAACGACATTCGGCGAAAGCCACGGACCGGCCATCGGGGTGGTGATCGACGGCACGCCCCCCGGCATCGGGCTCTCCGTGGCGGACATCCAGAAAGAGCTTGACCGGCGGCGTCCCGGGCAGAGCGCCATCACTTCACCGCGCGCGGAGAAAGACAAGGTGGAAGTACTCTCCGGCGTCTTCGACGGGCTCACGACCGGGACTCCTATTGCGCTCCTTATCCGCAACGAGGACAAGAAGAGCTCCGACTACGACAATCTCAAGGACCTGTTCAGACCCGGTCACGCCGACTGGACCTATGACGCGAAGTACGGCGTGCGGGACTGGCGCGGCAGCGGCCGGGCGTCGGGTCGGGAAACGGCCGCGCGGGTCGCCGCCGGGGCGGTCGCGCGCAAGGTGCTTGCTGCCAGGGGCGCCACGATACTTGGCTACTCGCGCGAGATCGACGGCGTGCGGGCCGCGCGCGTGGACCCGGCGGAGATCGAGCGGAATCCCGCACGCTGCCCGGACCCCGACGCCGCGCCGCGCATGGTGGAGAGGATTGAAAAGGCCAGGGCGGACGGCGATTCAGTCGGTGGCATCGTGGAGATCGTCGTGAGCGATTGTCCCCCGGGGCTGGGGGATCCGGTCTTCGACAAGCTGGAGGCGCTCCTGTCCCACGGCATCATGTCGGTGGGCGCCGTGCGCGGCGTGGAGATCGGCGCCGGTTTTGAAGCGGCGCGGATGCGCGGGTCCACGTACAACGACGAGCCGTACAGCGACGCGGGCCGCATGCGGACGCGCACGAACAATGCCGGCGGCATCGCGGGGGGCATCTCCAACGGCATGGAGATCGTCATCCGCGCCGCCATGCGGCCCCCGGCGAGCATCTCGCGCCCCCAGCGCACGCTGGACTCATCCGGGGAGAGCGTGATGGTGGAGATCGTCGGCCGCCACGATCCCTGCATTGTCCCCCGGGCCGTCCCGGTGCTTGAGGCGATGACCGCGCTGGTGCTCGCCGACTGCCTGCTCGTCCAGGCCGCCTGCCGCCCCCTGTAGCGTCGCCGGATGACCGCGCGCCCGCGGCCGGCATTGACAGCGACTGTTCGAGAGTATTAACTGGTTGCATCGACGGCGCGCCGGACACGCGTCCCTTCACCGCGCCGCGGTCACGGACCACTTTTCGGGAGATCGCAATGCCCATGAAACTCACCCAGTACATCAGGCCTCAGTGTTTTCTCGCCGACCTCACGGCACAGAGCCGGGAGGATGCCCTGCGCAAGATCGTGCACGCCGTGGCGGAGAAGGGCTTCATCAAGGATGAGAAGGATGTCTTTTCCAAGCTCATGGAAAGGGAGAACATCCAGAGCACCGCGGTGGGCAACGGCATCGCCATCCCCCACTGCTTTACGGACGACGTATCGGATCTCATCATCACCGTGGCGCGGTCGAAAGCCGGCCTGGAGTTCGATTCCTTCGACGGGAAGCCCACGCACGTGGTTTTCCTCCTCATGGGAAACCGCCAGGAGCACAGCCTGCACCTGAAGGCGCTCGCACGGATCGCGCGCCTGATCAAGAGCACGGCATTCATCGAGAAGATCATCGCATCGAACACGGTGGACGACATGGTGAAGGCCTTCGAGCAAGAGGAGGCGAAGATCTGATGAAACTCCTGTGCATTGTCCTGAACTCCACGGAAGACATCGAGCAGGTCCTGGAGGGTCTCATCGAGGCGGGCGTCACCGGCGCCACGGTGATGGATTCCATGGGCATGGGGCATCTCATCGAGGACGTGCCTCTCTTTGCCGGCGTGCGGAATCTCTTCCGCGCCGCGCGGCCGCGCAACAACATGATCTTCTCCGTTGTCACGGAGACACAGGCCGCGGATGCCCTGCAGGTCCTGGACAAGATCCTCGACTGCACGCATCCCCACGGCAAAGGGATCGCCTTCACACTTCCCATCGACGCCGCCATCGGGATGGGCGGGGGGCGCTGATTCCTCATGTATGACGTCGCCATCATCGGGGCCGGCGTCTCCGGCGCGGCCATCGCGCGGCGCCTGTCGTTGTACCAGCTTTCCGTCGTGCTCCTGGAAAAATGCGCCGATGTCTCCTTCGGCGTCTCCAAGGCCAACTCCGGCATCATTCACGCGGGTTTCCACCATGCACCCGCGTCGCTGAAGGCGCGTTTGGAGATCGCGGGAAACCGCGCCTTCGATACGCTGCACGCGGAGCTCGGCTTCCCGTTCCGCCGCGCCGGCATCATCGTCGCCGCCTTTTCCGTGGAGGAGATGAAGACCGTCGAGCATCTCTACGCGCAGGGCGTGCAGAATGGCGTCCCCGACCTGGAGATCGTCGGCAGGGAGAGGCTGCTTTCCCTGGAGCCGGCCCTGAGCCGGGACGCGGCGGGCGGGCTTTTTGCGCCTTCGGGCGGCATCATCGAGCCGTATCGATTCGCCTTCGCCCTGGCGGAGTCCGCGGTTGCCAACGGCGTGAAGCTGAACGTGAATTGGGAGGTGAGCGCGGCAGGGCGCCAGGGCGACGCCTGGGAGATCGAGAACGCCCGGGGGGAGAAACTCAGCGCCCGCTGGGTGGTGAACGCGGCTGGACTCCAGGCCGATGTCATCTCCGCGCTGTTCGGCGGTGAGTCTTTCGTCATCGCGCCGCGCAAGGGGGAGGAGTTCATCCTCGACAAGGGCGCCGGGGGACCCCCGAAGCGCGTCGTGTTCCCTGTTCCCTCCCGCACCTCCAAGGGGGTCCTTGTCATCCCCACCGTGGAAGGCACCGTCATGATCGGGCCCACGGCGGAAGAGGGCGACGACAAGCTCGACACCGCCACGACGCCGGAGAATCTCGAGCGGGTGTTCCAGCTCGCCTCCGCCATGGTGCCGCGCATCTCCAAGAAGGACATCATCACGTCATTCGCCGGTCTTCGCCCGACGCTTCCCGGCGACGACTTTTACATCGAGCTCTCGGAGAAGGCACCCTGCTTCGTGCAGGTGGCGGGTATCCAGTCACCGGGCCTGACGGCGTCCCCCGCCATTGCGGAACGCGTGAAGGACCTGCTCAAGACCGGCGGCCTGTCCCTGCGTGAGAAGCCGGACTGGCGGCCGGGCATTCCGCACATGGAGCGCACCCGGGACCATGCGCCGTGGGAGATCGANNTCTCCGAGGCGGAGGTGGTGGAAGCTGTCCGCAAGGGCCACACGACGCTGGACGGCATCAAGTATTACACGCGCTCCGGGATGGGGCGTTGCCAGGGCGGGTTCTGCACGTATCGCATCATGCAGATCGTCTCGCGGGAGACGGGGTTGCCCCTGGATCGCATCACGAAACATGGACCAGGCAGCGAGATCGTGCGCGACAGGATCGGTGGGGGTGCGCCGGACGCGCGGCGGGGCACCGCATGATCCATCGCAACGTTGACGCCGTTGTCATCGGGGGAGGGAGCGCCGGGCTGGCCGCGGCCCTCGCGCTGCGCACGGCAGGGACGACCGTCGCCATTGTCGAACGGGAGCCTTTCCTTGGGGGTATCCTGCTCCAGTGCATCCACAGTGGATTCGGGCTCCACGAGTTTCGCCAGGATCTCACGGGCCCCGAGTACGCGGCGCGCTTCGTGGGTCCCGTGCGCGAGGCCGGTATCGAGGTGTTTCTCAACACCACGGTGATGGAAATCGGGGAGGAGCCGACGGGTCGTTCGGTGATCGCCCTTTCCCAGAACCAGGGGGTCGTGCGTTTCGCGACCCGGGCGGTTGTCCTTGCCATGGGATGTCGGGAGCGCAATCGGGGCAATGTGGCCATCGCGGGGACCCGGCCCGCCGGCGTGCTTACCGCGGGGCTCGCCCAGCGGCTGGTGAACATCGAGGGCTGCATCCCGGGCCGGCGTGTCGTGATCGTCGGGTCAGGGGACATCGGTCTCATCATGGCGCGCCGGCTCACCCTCGTGGGCTGTGACGTGCTCGCCGTCGTGGAGATACAGCCCTACCCCTCGGGCAGCGCGCGCAACATCGTGCAGTGCCTGAACGACTATTCGATCCCGCTCCATCTCGGCCACGTCGTGACCCGCATCGAGGGCCGCGACCGCGTGGAGGCGGTGCGTATCGCGCCGCTTTCCGACGGGCGCGCGGATGCCGGCAAGGAGCGCCGCATCGAATGCGACACGGTGCTTCTCTCCGTCGGCCTGATTCCGGAGAACGAGCTCTCCCGCGCCGCCGGCGTTCCCATCGACGAAGGCTCATCCGGACCGCACGTGGATGCGGACCTCATGACCGGCGCTCCGGGCATCTTCGCCTGTGGGAATGTCCTTCATGTGCACGACCTGGTCGACTACGTGACCGAAGAGGCGCGCCGTTGCGGGGAGCGCGCGGCGGCCTGGCTTTCCGGGGCGCGGAAGGACGCGATGCTGCCCGTCGTGCCCGGGGCGAATGTGCGTTACGTCGTGCCCAATGCCTGCGCTGCGGGGAGGAAGAATGTCTTCTACCTGCGCGCGCTCGTGGTGAAAAACGACGCGCTCCTGGACGTGCGGGTGGGCGGCCGACAAGCCCGCAGCCAGAAGCTTTCGCACGTCCAGCCGTCGGAGATGATCCGGTTCAGCCTCGAGCCTGACGCGGTGCCGGAGCGGCCGGCGGGTGAAGAGGCGGTCGTGGAGGTTTCCATCAGATGAAGGAAAACACCGCGGCCGGCCTTGAAATGATCTGCATCGCCTGTCCCATCGCCTGCCGGCTCACCGTGTCGCAATCCGGTCCCGATGTCACGGTCACCGGCAACCGCTGCGCGCGTGGTGATGCCTACGGCCGGGAGGAGTTCCACGCCCCGATGCGCATCGTGACCGCGGTCATTCCCACGGACTCGGCGCAGTTTCCATGCGCTCCCGTCCGGACGGACAAACCCGTCCCGCGAGACAAGGTGCGTGAGCTGTTGCAGAAGCTGTATGCGACGCGCGTGGCGCTTCCGGTGCAGAGCGGGGACGTGGTGATCACTGACTTCGACGGGGCCCGTGTGATCTATACGCGGACCCTACCACCGGATGAGGTTGCCTCCATAGGTGAGCCCGGCGCCGAATCCAAAGGTGACGACAAGGTCTCCTGATTTCAGCAGTCCCTTCTCACTCATCTCCGACAGCGCGATCGGGATGGACGCCGCGGACGTGTTTGCGTATTCCTCGATATTCATGAAGAATTTTTCAATCGGGAGCTTCGAACGTTTTGCCGCCGCCTCAATGATCCGTACATTCGCCTGGTGCGGCACGATCCAGGCGATGTCGTTGATGCAGAGATGGTTTGTCTCCATGATATTGACGATGCCTTCTGACACAACCTTGACGGCGAAATTGTAGACCTGCCTGCCATCCATCTTCAGGTATGTCGCGACCGGATCCACGACACGGTCCGTGAAGGGGAATCTCGTTCCGCCTTCCGGCCGGGACAACAGCTCTGCCCCTGACCCGTCTGCCCGAAGCACCGAGCTGATGATGCCCCGGTTCGTGCCCGACCCGTCCGCCGACACCAGCGCGGCCCCCGCGCCGTCGCCAAAGAGTACGCAGGTGTTGCGATCCTGCCAGTTCGTTATCCTGCTGAGCGTTTCGGCTCCGATCACCAGCACGTTTCGGGCCCCGCCTGACAGAACAAAGCAGCGGGCCGTTTCCAGGGCATAGATGAATCCCGTACAACCGGCCCCGACATCCATGGCGGCCGCTTTTTTTGCCCCGATCCGGTCCTGCACGATACAGGCGACCGAAGGGAATCCAAGAAAATCTCCCGTGGCCGTGGCAACGAGCACCAGATCGACCTCCTCAGGGGGGAGGCCGGCCTTCGAAAGGACCTTCCGGGCCGCTTCCACGGCAAGATCGGAGGTGGCGGTGGTGGGCTCGGCAATGTGGCGGAATCCGATGCCTGTATGCGAACGTATCCATTCGTCCGAAGTATCCAGGTATGTCGAGAACTCTTCGTTCGCCATCCTTCTGCTGGGAACAGAAAAGTCCACGGCACGGATTATGGCTTGCATGCGGTCATAGTAATCTGATTGGAAAGCATGGTCAACCGAATCGTGGCAACTGAAAATGCTGATATTTTTGATCAGCAATACGGATGTCTATTTGTTATATATAATTATACCTACATACTGTTTCTGCCTTGACCATGCTTCATGGCGCATGGTATTTTGTATATCATATGAAGACCTGCTTCCTGTTTCCCGGTCAAGGCACACAGTATCCCGGCATGGCCAGAGATCTCTGGGATTGCAGCCACAAGGTCAGGGAAATGTTCGAAAACGCCTCGGAATCTGCAGGAATGGACATGAAAAAGCTGCTTTTCGACTCGACAGCCGAAGAGCTGAAGCCCACGGACAAGACGCAGGTTGCGATGACCCTCGCCAGCCTATGCTCAGGTATCGCCCTTCGGGAAAGCGGCGCTGTGCTGGAAGGCTGCGCCGGCTTCAGCCTGGGGGAATATGCCGCCCTCTGTGAAGCGGGAGTCATCAGCCAGAAAGACGTCTTTCCCATCGTGAAGATACGCGGCGAGCTGATGGAAAAGGCCTCCCGGGGCCTGGACTCTGCGGACGGGGCTCCCGGCATGGCTGCCGTGATCGGCATGCCCGCGGAAAAGGTGGCCTCCACCGTCGAGGCGCTGGCGGACTGCGGCGTCTACGTCTCAAACTACAACAGCCCCGGCCAGGTGGTGGTATCGGGAACGGCAAGAGGCATGGCAAGGGCTGAAACGGAGCTGAAAGCAGCGGGAGCGAAGCGATTCATCCGGCTTTCAGTCTCCGGACCATTTCATTCGCCGCTCATGGCAGAGGCCAGGGCGGGGCTCGACGCCGCGCTTTCGGCTTTTTCATTTTCCGACCCGAAGGTGCCTGTTTATTCCAACGTCACGGGCAAGAGGATCGCAACAGGTGCCGAAGCGCGCGCGCTCTGCGGCCGGCAGCTTGTGTCCATGGTACGGTGGGTCACGGTGGAAGAGAGCATGCTCACCGACGGATACGACAATTTCCTCGAGTCAGGGCCTGGCACAGTGCTCGCCGGTCTGTTCCGCGCGCTGCGGCCCGACGTGCGCTGCATGGCCGCAGGCACGCGGGAGAGCATCGCGAAAGCCATGGAGGCGCGGGCATGATGTTGACAGGAAAGAAGGCCATTGTCACCGGTGGGTCGCGCGGCATCGGCAACGCCATCGTGCGCGAATACCTGCGCCAGGGCGCCGTGGTGCACGGCATTTCCCGCAAGCCCGCCGACAACCAGGCCGAGCTGGAGGCCGTGGCAAAGGACGCCGGAGGAGCGCTGCACTGGCACCTGGCGGACGTGACGCATGAAGAGGAGGTCACGAAGGCGCTGGAGGCGATCCTTGCCGAAGGCGGCATCGATGTGCTGGTGAACAACGCCGGCATCACGCGTGACGGCTTGATCTTCCGCATGTCCACGGCCGACTGGGAAGAGGTCGTGAGGGCGAATCTCACCTCGGCATTCTTTACATCACGCATGGTGGCCCGCGCGATGATCAAGCAGAGGTCCGGCGCCATCATCGCCATCTCCTCCGTAAGCGGCATCATCGGCAATGCCGGCCAGGTGAATTACTCCGCCTCCAAGGCGGGCCTGATCGGCTTTTCCAAGAGCCTTGCGCGGGAAGTGGCCTCCCGCGGGGTGCGCGTGAACGTGATCGCCCCGGGTTTCATCGACACGGACATGACAAAAGCGCTGGGTGACAAGCCGCGCGACGCGCTGATCGCGCAGATCCCGCTGGGACGCGTCGGCGTGCCGGCCGACGTCGCGGCACTCGCCGCTTTTCTTGCCTCCGATGCGGCGGCCTACATCACCGGCCAGGTGATCCCCGTCGACGGCGGGCTTTCGATGTGAAGGAGCAGGAATGGCACGCAGAGTGGTAATCACCGGCATGGGGACCGTGAATCCCCTGGGCAATAACGTGAAGGATTTCTGGCGCGCGGTCCAGGCGGGGGAGAACGGCATCGGACTGCTGGACCGTTTCGACACCACCGATTTCACGTCAAAGATTGCCGGGCAGGTAAAGGACTTCGCTCCCGAGAAAAGCATGGAGGGGAAAGAAGCCCGGCGCATGGACCGCTTCACCCAGTTCGCCGTGGTCTCCTCCCTGGAGGCGCTGGCCGATGCGGGGCTGGCTCCCGGCACCGCCGACCCCGAGCGCCTCGGCATCATCCTGGGCAACGGCATCGGGGGCATTGAGACCCTGGAGGCGCAGGCACATCGCGTCTACGACAAGGGCCCGAAGGCGATGCATCCGCTTTTCGTCCCCATGATGATCTCCAACGAGGCTGCCGGCAACGTGGCGATCCGGGTCCAGGCTTTCGGGCCCTGCTCCGTCGTGGCGACCGCCTGCGCCTCGTCCAACGACGCCATCGGCCATGCGTGGAACATCATCCGCGACGGGGACGCGGACCTGATGATCGCCGGCGGCACCGAGGCGCCGCTCACGCCACTCTCCCTTGCCGGCTTTTGCCAGCTCCAGGCAACGAGCACGCGCAACGCCGACCCGTCGCACGCAAGCCGCCCCTTCGACAAGGACAGGGACGGGTTCGTCATGTCGGAAGGCTCCGGCGTGATCCTCCTGGAGGAGCTCGAGCATGCGAAGAGGCGCGGCGCCCGCATCTATGCCGAGCTTGCCGGCTACGGGGCGACCTGCGACGCGACACACCTCACCGCGCCGCATCCGCAGGGCAGGGGCGCCATTCGTGCGATGCGCCTGGCGCTGAGCACCGCGGGGCTCATGCCGACCGACGTCGACTACGTGAACGCGCACGGCACATCGACGCCGATCAACGATCCCATCGAGACAAAGGCCATCAAGGCGGTCTTCGGGGAGCACGCGGGAGCGCTCAAGGTCTCCTCCACAAAGTCGATGACAGGCCATCTGCTGGGCGCGGCTGGCGGCGTGGAGGCCATCGTCTCGATTCTCGCCATCCGCGACCAGTTCTTCCCGCCGACGCGAAATCTAGAGGAGCCGGACGCGGAATGTGACCTGGACTACGTGCCGAACAAGGGCTACAAGGGCCGCATCCGTGTGGCGATTTCCAACGCGCTGGGATTCGGCGGGCACAACTCGGTGGTTCTTTTCAGGGAGTTCGAAGCGTAGGCACGGACGCCGAGGGCGAGCGAGGCCCTTCCGCTCCTGGCGGAGTTGGAGGGCCGGAAGCGAGCCCGTAGCGCGGTACCCCGCGCGAAGGGCGGCAGCCGCCGGAAGCGAACCGATGGCAAGAAAGCCGCTCTGCTCAGAGCGGCTTTTTCGTCTGAACGAACCGTGATCCGTCCCAATTCAGCGACAGCGAGAAATCGGGCTGCGCGCTTTCAAAGTCCGGGTTCATCCACGTATGAATGCGCGCAGTGATGGCCTCATCGTTTTCCAGAGTCAGGTCCATCTGCGGCTTCGACGTCACAGAAACCTGCCGACCCGGGTTGAAGAAGTCCTGCCAGGTGAGCTTCGGCAGGAGCTCGCGTTGTTCCATTGTTCCTTGCTTCACATGGCATACCCACAGGGTGAGATCGACAACCTCGCTGTTGGCCTGCTGGAGCGCGACCAGCGGCTCTCCGCCTGCCGATCCCAGCACCATGACCCGCGCCTCTTCGGTCAGGATCGGGTTCGCGTCCTCCACGGGAGTGACCCTTACCTGGTCCGGCGTGGAAAGCGAAAGCCGGGCAGTATCCGATTTGCCCGTCTCCCGCAATTTCCGGCGATCCGCGCGTGAGAGGGGATTCGACAGCGTGTCGAAGGCCCAGGCCGGAAAGCGCGCCAGGCAGTCGATTGCCGCGACCGCGGTCGACGGGGGATTTGCGCCGTCGCGCATGACGATGCCGCCATCCTTGAATCGCGCCGCCGCCCCGTCCCACGGCAGGCGCACGGCATACTCGGCAAGACGGTCGTTCAGCGCGTCGAGCCTCGTCGTCTCCTGGGGGTCTGTTTCGTTTGAAAAAACAGAGGGAAGAAG
>PMDT01000119.1 GCA_003154555.1 Spirochaetaceae bacterium | reverse complement strand
TGTTGAAGTTGTACGCGGGAATGGCATACTTCCCCGCCATGGCCTTCTTGAACATGTCTCTTGTGTTCGAGAGGCCCAGCGTCTTGTAGCTGACCATTGTTTCTCCTTCTGGAAGCTATGGACTACTATCATGCGATAGTCGTACCCTGTCAAGTGTACGAGGTCTCCCGCAGTCCCATGAAGCGCAAATGGCTCTTTTTATTGTGCGCGCTCGGCGTTCTCCTGCTCTCCGGGTGCTGGAACGGGCGAGTTCTCTATTCGTTCGAACAGCCTTTCTGGGCCACGATCGGAAGCGAGCGGCTGCGATTCTCCCTGGACACCGCGGCGCTTCGTCGGGGGTATTTCCCTGACGTCGACCTCACACCGTCCGACACTGATCCCCATGAAAGGCTGTCCGCGATGCTTTCGCGACATGCATATGCGCTTGCCATCATTGGGCCGTTGTTGTCATTCGAAAGCAGCACTTATGCCGACAGATTTCCCGGCACGCGGTTCGTCCTCATTGATGTCCCGNNATGGCTCCGCTCACGGTGGGAACGCTTTCGAGCATGGATTCCGACCTCACGCCCGAGGAGATATCTGCATTTGACGCCGGCGCCGTCGGTGCCGATCCGGAGACGGCGCCGGTTGACAAGGTGCTCGTCGCTCCTTTCGACAAGCCGGCGGTGGGCGCCGCGGTGACGCAGATGAGAAAGCAGGGAGTCGAGGTCTTTCTGCTGGGGCTGGGAAGCCTCAATCCGTCGGCCCTGGACGCGCTGCGCACCGGCGGCGGGAGTGCCGTTCTTGCCGACGGGGCGGCATCAGGCGCCTTTCCGCAGCAGGTGCTTTTGTCTGTCGAAAACGACGTTACCCGCGGGATCGTTCTGGCCCTGGAGGCGCCGCGCACCGGCGTGAAGGAAATCCGCGGACCGGTGCGGCTCGTCGCGGGCAAGGCGCGTCAACCTGCGCTGCCCGCCGGCATGCTGCAATCGGAAGGGGCGTCCCTCACCGGGAAGGGTAAAAAGATTTGACAAGGGATAGCGCGGGAAATATAATTTCTGGTGACTCGGGCACCGACTGATTTCCGAGCTGAGCAGAAGGAGACGGGCATGAGGCCAGGATTGAGAGTGTTCCTCGGCGTGGCGCTTGCAATGGCGCTCATATTCCCCGCCGTGCTCGTCACAGCGGACGAGCAGACGAAAACAATCACGACGAGGAACATCGCGACATTCGATGATCCAACGACGTACGGCAACTGGATCGTCCAGGGCAGCAAGTATGCTAGCGCGGGATTCCCGCAGATGCAGCTGGTCAAGTCGTGGCCGGAGGCCCTGTACGGATTCAACACCGACAACAAGCCCCTCTATGCACTGGGTATCCATGGACGTTTCGACCGCAAATCCTACAACTACATCGAGATCATCCCCGCGGCCAAGGACTCCTCCGGGAAGCTTGCACCGTCCGCTCTCCCGCTCCCGGGCCGGGTCCAGAGCATCAACATGTGGATCTGGGGCGCCAATTACAATTTCTGGCTCGACGCATATATCCGTGACTACCAGGGCATCGATCACGTGCTCCATATGGGCTCGATCATGTTCCCCGGATGGCGGAACCTCTCCGCGACCGTGTCCTCGGCAATTCCCCAATCGCGCACGTACATTCCGCGCTACGCGGGGCTGGTCCTCACGAAGCTCGTCCTCTGGACGGCGCCGGATGAAAAGGTGGATGACTTCTATCTCTTCGTGGACGAGATCAACATCATCACGGATCTCTTCGAGTCGCGATTCGATGGGGAGCAGCTCGCCGACCCGGTCACACTGAACAACCTCTGGCAGCAGGGAACCAAATAGGAGACGCGAAGATGAAGACCCGACTGACAATCGTCCTGCTCGCTGCCATCGCCCTCCTCACTCCTTCCGCTTTCGCGCAGACCGCGGCGCCCGCGAAGAACGTGACGGCGGGTGAGCCAAACCCTCTGGAGATTGGCAAGGACCAGGCCCAGCAGCTCCTCAAAGAGGTCTCGATAGAGAAGTTCGAGGATGCCGCATTCTGGTACGCAGCCATGCCGCTGGACATGGGCGTTGCATCCTCCAAGAGGCTTGCGGGCACGCCCCTGGGCAAAGTGCCGATTCCCGATGAGGCGGCGCTCGGCATCAAGGAAGACGACAAGTATGTGCTCGGCGTGAAGGCGAGCTTTTTTCGCCGCGGCGATTCGTACTTCAGCATCCATCCGCTGAATCCCATCCCGGTGGAAGGGATCGTGAAGACGCTTTCCGTCTGGGTGGTGGGACGCAACTTCAACCACACCCTCAAGATCCTTTTTGACGACTACCGCGGCCAGGCACAGGTGCTCACCATGGGGACGCTCAACTTCATCGGGTGGAAGAAGCTCACGGTTGCCATCCCGCCGAGCATCCTGCAGTCCGAGTATCATTACACCTACCGCAGCGGCATTCGCATCACGGGCCTGGAGGTCGACTGCGATCCCCTTGATTCATTCGGCACCTACTACATTTATTTCGATGACCTGCGCGCGGTCACCGATCTCTTCGGAGAGTCGAAGAGGGACGCCGACGACATGTCGGACGACTGGTGAGAAGAGGCTTGTGATAAGAAAGGCCCTTGCGGTCCCGCCACGGCGGGCTGCAAGGGCTTTTCATTCTCCGGCACGAATGGTAGTATTTTTTCATGACTCCCGAGGAGGAAGTGAAACGCCTCAACAAGCTCATCCGTCAGTATGAGACAGTCTACAAGACGACGCCGGATGCGGAGCAGCGGGAGCGTGCCGAGCGCCAGCTCAAGGAGCTGCGCAGTTACCGCGACAAGATCCTTGCCGTCAATGTCATCGACTCACAGGAGCTCGACGACGCGCCGCCGGAGGAGGACGAGTTCGCTTCGACGCCGCTCTTGCGGCAACTGGTTGCGCAGAACACGCTGAACCCCGGCGAAGCCGTCATCCCTTTCGCAACCGGGAATGCATCACCTACGACGCCGCAGAAAGAGATGTTCAATCTCTCGCTCTACGCGCGCCACTTCGAGAAGGAGTTCCTGCCTTTCCTCGCGGAGAAGCAGCTGAAGCTCGACTTCAAGTACTCGCTGGACCGCGACGCTTTCTACAGCAGCTACCAGGGCCTCCAACGGAAGATCGACAGCTACCGTGAGGAGAACGCGCGCCTTGCGGATGGGATCGTGAGCCGCGACATGGAGATGGAGATCCGCAAGCGGTCGAACAAGCTCGTGCGGCTCATCGAGGCCGAGGCCGCGCGCTTCTTCCGCGCGCTGGAAGGTTTCGCCGACGCGCTTGCGGAAGACGCGCAGGGGGATGCCGTAAAGTGCCTCAACTGCGACGCCGAGATTTCATTCGACAGCATTGAGGGCCGCCGGGCGCTCCAGGGGCGGAGAGTAGCCGACGCACTGGAGGACCTGCGGGATTTCGCGCTCGAGGCCATCGCCTACCTCAACATCCCCGAGATCGACAGCCAGGAGAACGAGCGTGCAGATAGACATTGAGGCAAACTCCACGATCGGTGAGGAGTCCCTCTTCGAGGGAAAGTTCGCCATCAGGGGGAGCCTGCGCATCGATGGCAGATTCGAGGGGCAGGCGCTCATGGTGGACCAGCTCCAGATCGGCCCCAAGGGACGCGTGAAAACGAATATCACGGCAACGAGCGTCGTCGTGGAAGGGCTCATCATCGGCAACATCACCTCGTCCCGCCGCATCCTGCTCCTGGCGACCGCGCGCGTCCTGGGCGACATCAAGACGCCCGAGCTCATCATCCAGGACGGGGTCATCCTCGAGGGACGGTGCACCATCAGCCACATGCAGATCGAAAACACCCCCGACTACATCCAGGGGCTGTACAACCGCAAGTAGTCATGGAGCAGCCCCAGGGGATCCTGCGCGGCCTGTACTTTTTTCGCAGCCTCGCGGAGGAGGATCTCCACAAGATCGCCACCGTTTGCCGCGAGGAGCAGTTCGCTCCCGGGGATATGATCTGCCGCGAAGGAAGCCCGGCGGACAGGTTCTACATCATTGTGGAAGGCGCGGTGGAGGTCTGGAAGGACTGGGGTGATGCGGAAGCCGATCTCCTGGCGCGTCACGGACCGGGCCACATGTTCGGCGAGATGGCGCTGATCGACGAGCTCCCCCGCAGCGCGACGGTCGTCGCCGCGGAGCCATCGCGCCTGCTTTCGATCGGCAGGGAGGACTTCCACCGCATCATCCACGAGAACGCATCGGTAGCCCTGACGATCATGCGCTCGGTCTCGTCGATGGTCCGCGTGTCGAATGAGAACTTCGTCGAAAGCCTTCGCACGAGGAACCGCGAGCTGGTGAAAGCGAACAAGCAGCTGAAGAGCGCCCAGAAGAAGCTCGTCCAGACGGAGCGCTTCTCCGTTCTCGGCCGATTCTCCTCCCTCATCCTCCACGAC
>PMDT01000324.1 GCA_003154555.1 Spirochaetaceae bacterium | reverse complement strand
CGACGTGAAACCCGGCATCCTCGAGCAGGGCATCCTCCTGCGGCTGCGCTTCGAGCTCGACCAGTACATCAACCTGCGGCCCGTCCGCCTGTACCCGAACGTTGAAACCCCGCTTGCCGGCAAGGGCCCGAAGGATATCGATTTCGTCATCGTGCGGGAGAACGTCGAAGGTCTCTACACCGGCGCCGGCGGCTTCCTGAAAAAGGGCACGCCGGACGAGGTGGCGATCCAGGAGATGATCTANNCTCACCATGGCGGGAAAGACCAATGTCCTCACCTACGTGCAGGACCTGTGGTACCGCACATTCATGGAGCTTGCAAAAGAGTACCCCGATGTCGCGACCGACTACGCCCACATCGACGCGACGACCATGTGGATGGTGAAGAATCCCGANNATCATCACCGACCTTGGCGCGATCATCCAGGGCGGCATGGGCGTGGCCGCGGGGGGAAACCTCAACCCCCAGGGCGTCTCCATGTTCGAGCCCATCGGTGGATCGGCACCGAAGTACACCGGCCAGGACGTGATCAACCCGGTCGCATCGATCCTTGCCGGCGCAATGATGCTGGAGCAGCTCGGCCACGCCGCGGCCGCCGACGCCGTGGAGAAGTCAACGATCGCCGTGATCGGCAGGATGAAGAGCCAGGCCGCGGGCAAGATGGGCTTCTCCACGAGCCAGATCGGCGACATGGTCGCCGCCGGTCTGTAGAACCAACTCTTTACCGAAACAAAACCCGGGTCTTCTCGTACATCGCCACGTTCTCGATATAGTCTGGGCTGTCGATGAACTGGTCGATCGCCCCGATGCGCACGGTGATTGCGCGAAGCTCCTCGGAGGCGATGGCGCCAAGCAGCGCGTTGGCGAACCTGTCCGCCTGGATCACCTGGTAGGGCCGGCCGAAGAACATGCGCGGCGCGGGGTCGATGCGACCCGTGATGCCGAGCGCGTTCTGCATCTCCGCCAGCATGCCGTACGCGCCCGTCAGGCTCCTTTCGATATCCCTGAAATCCCTTGCCTGAAGAGCGTCGGTGAGCAGTGGTGAAAGCGCGGCACTCGAGCGGAGCCGGGCGAACGCGCTGCCCAGCCACTTTTCGTACGGTGCGTAAGCTCTATCCTGAAGGAATGCAAGCTTCATGCAGTCCCGCACGATGCGCGCCGTCACCACATGCATTCCCATGACGTCACCGGCTTCCGCGCAGCGCCCGACGAATGACTCCTGCTGGGCGATCCTGCGCCATTGGCAGGCGAGCTTATAGACCCAGACATCACGGGGGCAATCCGACAGGGCCGCGCGGACAGCGGCCAGCTCCCCTCTCGGATCGTGGAAGACGGCGCCTGCCGTGAGCTCCAGGAGCCGCTCGTCCGGGAGCACGAGCCAGTCTGTCAACGAAAACGGCGTTCGCATGTCCCTGCCCAGGTAACGGCGCAGGCACTCGTCGATCGTCGTGATCTCGATCAGGTGATTCACCCCATCCGCCCCACCGGGGTCGGGCATCTGCGTTCCGTTGTCCATTGGATCAGGTTCCGAAAAGCTTGTCTCAAACCCGTGGAAGAGGTGCGGCAGACCCTTGCGGAGTGCTTCGTCGAGCAGGCCGGCGCACGCGGCGGCGACGTCGGCGGAGAGAAATACCTGGAAGCGCGGTCCCCAGTTGTGATCAGTCGACCGCTCCGAGTCGAATCCCATGACATCGGAGCCGTAGCCAATGAGGGCGGCCGCGTAGGACGCGGACGGAACGATCCCTTCAATGATCGGGCGGGCCGCCTCTTCGTAGAGCATCCTCCCGAGGGCGAGCCCCGGGATGAACGGGCGGCCGCTCATGCCTTATACGCGGGGAAACTCGACAGTGGCAAAGTAGTCGTCGATCGTTTCGGCGCGTCGAATCTGCCGTACCGAACCGTCGGGGGCAAGGAGGAGCTCGGCGGAGCGGAGCTTGCCGTTGTAGTTGAAACCCATCGCATGTCCATGGGCGCCGGTATCGTGGATGACGACCAGATCGCCTTCGTCGATTCGGGGCAGCATCCGATCGATGGCGAACTTGTCGTTGTTCTCGCAGAGGGATCCCGTCACGTCGTAGGCATGGTCCGCCGGCGCCGTGTCTTTGCCGACCACGGTGATGTGATGGTAGGCACCGTAGATCGCCGGACGCATGAGATTGGCCATGCACGCGTCCACGCCGACGAAGTCCTTGTAGGTGTGCTTCAGATGGAGCACCCGCGTCACCAGCCACCCGTAGGGGCCCATGATCGCGCGTCCGCTTTCCATGCACAGGCGAAGGGGATGGAGCCCCCGCGCGCGCACTTTCTCATCATAGACATCCCGCACGCCCTTGCCGAGCGCCTGCCAGTCGATTGCCGCCTGCCCGGGCTTGTAGGGGATGCCGAAACCGCCGCCGAGATTCACGAACTCGATGCGGATCCCGACCTCCCGCGTGATCTCGGCCACGAGGTCGAAGAGCAAGCGCGCCGTTTCCAGGTGGTAGTCGAGTGAGAGCTCGTTGGAGGCGATCATTGCGTGGAGGCCGAATCGCTTCACACCCTTGTCGCGCGCGATGGCATAGCCGGTCATGAGCTGCTCACGGGTGAAGCCGTACTTGGCCTGCTCCGGCGTGCCGATAATCGCGTTGCCTTCCCGCAGGCGGCCGGGGTTATAGCGGAAGGAGAGCAGGTCCGGCAGGCCGGCATGCTTCTGCAGGAAATCGATGTGCGTGATGTCGTCCAGGTTGATGATGGCGCCGAGCTTTTTCGCTTTCACGTATTCGGCCGAAGGGGTGTCGTTGGAGGTGAACATGATCCTTTCGCCCGTGAGACCGAGCTTTTCGCAGAGGACCAGCTCGGCCATCGAGCTGCAATCCGCGCCGAAACCCTCTTCCATCATGATGCGCACGATGTGCGGGTTCGGGCAGGCTTTGACGGCAAAGTACTCACAGAAGCCTTCGGCCCACGAGAAGGCGGACTTCAAGGCACGCGCGTTCGCCCGGATGCCTTTCTCATCATAGATGTGAAATGGCGTCGGATAAGCGCGGACAATCTCTTCCAGCTTGCTGCGCGTGAAAGGAAGCAGCTTATCGGGCATGAAATCCTCCACGCACGAGTGTAGCCGGCGTCGCAGGTGATGTCCACTCCGCGATGGCGGGAAGGGGCAAGACATGATAGAACTCCTGTGCGCGTCTTTTCTCGTCGCCCCAAATGCAGATGAAGCGTTCCGTCGCAGACAGTCACAACCTGAAGCCTCTTTCTCTCGCAGCTCCTTCGATGGTCCGCCCGTATGCCGCCCTGGGCGTCAGCATGGCCGTCGTCTCCTTCGCCGCGATCCTGATCTCGCTCGCCCGCGACCAGGGCATGCCCGCGCTGGCCATCGCGGCGTTTCGCATGAGCCTGGCGGCTCTCGTCGTGGCGCCCATCGCGATCGCGCGCTGCGGGCGGGAGGTGCGCACGCTCGCGCCGGCCGACCTCCTGCGGGGGGTCTGCGCGGGCATCCTCCTGGCGCTCCACTTCGCCTTCTGGATCAGCTCTTTCGACTACACGTCGGTGATGAGCTCGGTGGTCTTCGTGAGCACGAATCCCCTCTTCGTGGGGCTGGCCTCTTTCCTGATTCTGAAAGAGAAGGTCGGGCGCGGAACCGTGATCGGCATCATCGTTGCTGTCGTGGGGGGCGCAGTCGTCGGGCTCGCGGACGTGAGCCAGGCGGGCCGGGAGTCACTGCGCGGAGACCTCCTGTCGCTTCTGGGTGCGGTCGCAGCGTCCGGCTACCTTCTCCTGGGGCGCAGCCTGCGCAAGCGGGTCTCCCTGACGCTCTACGTCGGGATGGCGTACACGATCGCCGCCGTTGCGCTCCTGGGCGCCGTTGCCGCCACGCACACCCGCCTTGTCGGCTACCCGCCGCAGAGCTACCTGTGGGCGGCGCTTCTCGCGCTCGGACCCCAGCTCCTCGGTCACACCTCGTACAACTGGGCCTTGAAATACGTCACGGCCACGCTGGTCACCATCACGCTGCTCGCGGAGCCCGTCGGGGCGACGCTGCTGGCGATGCCCATCCTTGGACAGATACCCACGCCGCTGCGGATCGCCGGCGGCGTGCTCATACTCGCCGGCATAGTCGTCTCGGCACGATCCGAGGCGCAGCGGCGCGCCGCGGCTACTCCGCAATGACCCCGCCGGCAACAAGGATGTCGCCGTCGTAGAAGACCGCCCACTGGCCGCGGGCTATGGCGCGCTGCGGCTCGTCGAACAGCACGCGTGCCCTGCCTCCCGGCAGGGCGGTGACTTCGGCGCGCGCCGCCGGCCCCCGGTAGCGGATCTTCACGTCGAGATGCAGCGGCGCGGCGGGCTCTGCAATGGCGGCCCAGTTCATCCGTGCCGCAACGAGCTCCCGGTTGTACAGGCTTGAGTCGGGGCCGGCAACGACGGTATTCGTCGCCGCGTCCAGCCGCGTCACGTAGAGCGGCTCCCCGCCGCCCACCCCGAGGCCCCGCCGCTGCCCGACGGTGTACCCCCAGATCCCCTTGTGCGCGCCGATAACCCTGCCGTCCAGGTCGGTGATGTCGCCGTCCTTCTCGGGCGCGTTCACCACCGCACGGTAGCCGCCCGCGGCAAAATCCTGGCTCTCGGGACGGTTGTGATTGGCCAGCCCCGCCGCCTGCGCCAGGCGCCGCACGTGCGGCTTGCTGAGCTCCCCCAGCGGGAAGGCGACGCGCGAAAGCTGTGTCTGGTCGAGCATGCAGAGGAAGTATGACTGGTCCTTGGAATGATCAGAGGCGACGCGGATCGCGCAGCGGCCCGTCTCTTCCATGCGCACGACGCGGGCGTAGTGACCCGTGGCAAAGAAGTCGAAATCAATGCCGAGGCTGGACGGCAGCTTCTGGAGGAGCATGCCGAACTTCACGCGCTGGTTGCAGAGCACGCAGGGGTTGGGGGTGCGGCCCGCCAGGTATTCGTCGCGGGTGTAATCGAGGACCAGTGACTTGTAGTCGGCGCGGAGGTCCACGACGGAGTGCGGGATGCCGAGTGAGGCGCAGATGCGCGCCGCCTCGTCGATGTCGCCCTGCTCGCCGGGTCCGTAGCAGGNNGAGTCCACCCCGCCGCTCATGCCCACGACAACGCGCTTCTTCACAGCGCGGTCCTCCTCAGATCACGTAGTTCTCCGTCGGCGCGCCAAGCTCGCGCGCATCGCGGGCCAGGCCGGCAAGCGTGAAGGAGGAGAGGGATTGCACGATGTCGTCGCGGAGCTTCTGCCAGACACGGGTCGCCACGCACGCGGTCGCCCGCTCGCAGCCCCCGGGGTTTTCCCCGCACTCACCGACACTCGCGCCCGCGGCCGGATCCACGCAGGGCACCGGCGCGATGCTCCCCTCGATGGCCTCCACCACGTCGCGCACAGTTATATCCTCCGGCGGGCGCGCGAGGGAATACCCCCCATGCGCGCCGCGCTGGGACAGGACAAGCCCCGCCGCCTTCAGCGGGATGATGATCTGACCGAGGTACTTTTCCGAAATGCCCTCCTGGCGGGCGACATCCCGCAGGAGGCTGATGCCATCCCCGTAGCGCAGCGCAAGAGCCACCATGAGCCTCACCCCGTAGCGGCTGCGGGTCGACATCTGGAGAGACATGTCTTTAGAGATCCTCGAAAAGCCAGGTNNTCGGGCAGCACCACGACGATCAGCTTGCCGGCGTTCTCGGGTCGCTTGGCCACCTGGATGGCCCCCCATGCGGCGGCCCCCGAGGAGATTCCCACCAGGAGGCCTTCTTCCCGGGTCAGGCGGCGTGCGGTCTTTCCCGCGTCCTCCTCCTCCACTTTCACCACCTCGTCGATCAGCTCGCGTTTGAGGATGGCCGGTATGAACCCGGGGCTGATTCCCTGGATCTTGTGGGGAGAATGCGGACCGTCCCCCGTGAGAAGCGGCGACTTGAACGGCTCCACGGCGATGATCCTCACCTCGGGCTTTTTCTTCTTCATGAACTCCGCAACGCCGGTGATGGTCCCGCCTGTCCCGACGCCGCTCACGAAGATGTCGATCTTGCCGTCGGTGTCCTTCCAGATCTCTTCCGCCGTCGTCTTGCGATGCACCTCTGGGTTGGCGGGGTTTTCGAATTGTTGCGGCATGTAGGAGTTCGGCGTCTGCTCCAGTATCTCTTTCACCTTCTCGATGGCGCCCTTCATGCCCAGCGGCGCCGGCGTGAGCACGAGCTCCGCACCGAGCGCCTTCAGCAGCTTTCTCCGCTCAATGCTGAAGCTTTCGGGCATCGCGATGATGCACCGGTAGCCCTTGACGGCCGCAACGTAGGCGAGCCCTATTCCCGTGTTGCCGCTCGTGGGCTCCACGATCACGCTGCCTTTTTTCAGGAGACCGCGCTTCTCCGCGTCTTCCACCATCGCCAGGGCGATCCTGTCCTTGACGCTGGAGAGCGGGTTGTGCGACTCGAGCTTCGCCACGACCTGGGCCTTGGCCCCGTCGGTCACCTTGTTCAGGCGCACCAGGGGCGTGTTGCCAATGAGCTCAAGAATGTTCGATTTGATATTCATTTTCTGCGTCTCTCCTCAGGTCTGTTTCAGGGCCTGGTCGATATCGTCTTTGATGTCCTCCACATGTTCAATACCGATGGAGAGGCGCACGAGCTCCGGGCTGAGCCCGCCTTCCCGCTGCTGCTCCTCGGAAAGCTGTGAATGCGACGTGCTGGCAGGATGCAGGGCGAGGCTCTTGGCGTCGCCGACATTCGCCAGGTGCGACAGGAGCTTCAGCGAGTTGATGAACTTCTCTCCCGCCGCCTTGCCGCCCTTGGTGCCGAAAACGACCATGCCGCCGAACCCGTTTTTCAGGTACCTGCTGGCCACCTTGTACGTTGGGTCATCGGGCAGACCGGGGTAACGGACCCAGGAGACCAACGGGTGTTTCTTCAGCCACTGCGCAATCTCCAGGGCATTGCTCGAATGGCGCGCCATGCGAACGATGAGGCTCTCGACGCCCTGGATGAAGATCCAGGCGTTGTCGGGGGAGATGGCCGACCCGAGGTTGCGCAGGGGCACCGTGCGCAGACGCAACGCGAAAGCGATCGGCGCGAGCGCGGCCGGCAGATCGTGCGCCCACTTCAGGCCGTGGTAGTTGGGATCGGGATCGTTCAGGAGGGAGAACTTCTTGTCCTTCCAGTCGAACTTCCCGGCATCCGTGACTATCCCGCCGATCGCCGTGCCGTGACCGCCCATCCACTTGGTGAGGGAGTTCACGACGATGTCGGCGCC
>PMDT01000231.1 GCA_003154555.1 Spirochaetaceae bacterium | reverse complement strand
TTAAGGCCGGCGAGTTTTTGATCAGCTTTCGCCTGGACGCAGCAAGAGCGGCAAGAGCATCACGGGCATTCTCAAAGGCCTCCTTCACTGTTTCCGCCTCAGTGATGAGCAGCGGGTCAAGGGGAGACGTCACGACATACCCCCCTTCCTCAGCCTCTTGAAGAGTCGCGTCATACTTGTGAGATTCCGAGGTATTTGCATTATGTCTTGACCCGGGCGCTTGTTATGCTCTCCTTCTGACAGCGCATAATGCTCTCAGAAGAAGGTTCGTAGTGAACGAGCATCTGTCCATAGTCGGCAAAGCGATCTACGGAGCGGGAAGCGACCTCGCGAAGCGCTGGACGCACGAGCGCTGCACCGAACTCAAAGCCGGGAACCTTAATGCGATGCTCGCGGCGCTTTCGGCCGACTTCGTAATCCAGGAATTCTTGTTTTGGCGCACGGGAGAACCGCTGAGCTTTTGCAGCTTTTCCTTGACACAGGCCGGATCGCGCATACATTGGCACCATTGCCGCACGAAAAAGACCCGCTGTCTCCCCGCCCCGCTTCGTTCGACGTGGTCGACGCCAACGGCCTTTCCTGGTCGAGCAGCTACGGCGTCGTCGTCGGGAAGCAGGAGGCGTCCATCGCGAAGGAGGACGCTGCCGTACTTCGGTCGCTCGCGCGACGGATCGCCGAAATCGCGGCAGATGACGCGCAAGCGCGGATACGTCAGCTCTGGCTGGATCACAACAGCCTTCTTTCAACCCGGCCGCTTGTCTTCTGCGATCCGGAAAGAGCCTGGTACGAAATAATTCCTCCCAAGCGGCTGCTCTGCGGGGGGAGCCTGGCGCGGATCTGGGAGTTCAAGCTGCGCAAGGAGTTGTTCTGGGCGGAGCGTATCAGGGACGATCGGGTGATCGAGAAAGTATTCAGGGTCCACCAGGTCTATGCGGAGAGCGATCGCGGGCTGGCGGCCACGATTGTCGGAGACCGCGACCGGGGCGCGATCCGATGGGATGCCCCCCTTCACGACTACGCGGCATTGCCCCGCCTGAAAGCAAGAAAGCTCCTCCCGGATCCGGGCAAGACGAGCGTCTTGCTCACCTGCGCGCAGGAGGTCTTTCAAGGCATTTTGGAGGTGCGCCTTGAGGGCGCATGGTGGTGGTCGCTGGGCATGACAAACGACCTGATTCTGCTGCGCGGCTTCGAGCAGGCGCTCTATGACCTGCACGACTATCCGAAAGGGTTCCACGCGCTCATGGCGTTCCTCCGCGATGAAAACTTGGAGATGCTTGATTTCCTCGAGCGCCAGGGTCTTCTTTCCCTGAATAACGGCGGGGACTTCATCGGCACCGGCGGCTACGGCTGGTCGCGCGAGCTGCCGGGCCCCGGTTTTGATGGAACGCACGTGCGAGCTCGAGACATGTGGGGGTTCTGCGAAAGTCAGGAAACCGTCGGGGTTTCACCGGAACAGTTCGCTGAGTTTGTATTCGCCTACCAGCTTCCCATCCTCGAGCGTTTCGGGCTGAACATTTATGGCTGCTGCGAGCCGCTTGACAGCCGTTGGGAGATCGTCCGGCGGATCCCCCGACTGCGGAAAGTCACGGTGTCTCCGTGGTCGGACGTTCATTTTATGGCGGAGCGGCTGGGCAACCGATACATCCTCTGCAAGAAAGTGAACCCAGCGCGCGTCTCGGTTCCTCATGTCGACGAGGAAGCGCTCAGGGCCGAGCTTCGGGAGACTTTCCAGGCTGCCGCCCGGAACGACTGTCGGACCCAGGTGCTCCTGAGAGACCTCGTCTCACTTGGAGGGAATCCTGAAAACGCGGTAAGGTGGACCGCGATTGCCAGAGAAGAGTCTGACCGGATCTGAGCGGTCGACGGAGGCGGATCATCGACATGGATGTGCGGTTTGACGACAAGGTCGTGCTTTTCACGGAGCGAGCACGGGGCTCGACCTGCCCATGCCCACCTATCGGCGCGGGCGGTGCAGAGGGATCGGTCTGGTCGGCGTTGAGTCGCACCACTTGACTGCCGGAATCGACCACCATGCCCATGAGCCATGTGAGTTTTTCGGATAGACTCGCTGGCCCGAGGCGCGAAAGGCGGAGTCAAGCCTATTCCGCTCGCGCCAAACATCGACGCCATTCTTGTTGCCATGGTCTGAAGTACAGCTAGCGGATTTTTCCCGCTACCGCTACCTTCCCGCTACAGGGAACTGCGCTATTTTCCAGGCATTTTTACATAAGTAGCGGGTCTGCTATCGACGCTGGCAGCACGCCTCTTGTCCACCTGCCCTCCCCTTAACTCCCGGTGTCGCGGTACACGCCATAGCGGTGACCGGTGTCATACATGGCGAGTGCATTTGCCGACGGCACCGAGTCGACAAGGGCGTTGCAGGTGCTGAGGATGTATCCCCCGCCATGCGCCGCGGCGTCGATCGTGCGCTTCACGACCTGCTCCACCTCCGCGGGTGACGCCCGCGTCATCACGTAGTCAAGATCGATATTGCCGATCAGGGCAAGTGAGTCGCCATACCGGCGTTTGATCTCGGCAATATCCATTCCCGCGGAGGGCTGGAGCGAATGCAGCCCCTCGAAGCCGCAGGCGACGATCTCGTCCATGATCGGCGTGAGCTGTCCGTCCGAATGGAGAAGCACCTTCACATCCTTGTATCGCTTGATCTCGGCAATGAGCCACTTATAGAGAGGGTAAACAACCTGGTGCATGACCTTGGGCGGGAGGAAAGGACCGGAATTGAAGGCGATGTCATCGCCCACGAGGATTGCATCAGCCCCGGCGTCCAGCAGCGTTTTCGCTTTCTCCGCTTCGAATGTCATGACCTTTTCGCTGAGGAATTGTATCTCATCCGTGCTTTCCAGCGCGGCAATCATGTACTCCTCCATGCCCAGCGACTCGTCGAGGATCGTGACAGGCCCCCCGATCTGGCCGAGGACAAACATGTCCCTGTCCGCCGCAAACGCATGGACCAGTTCTCCCGTGATCTGCCGCGGATCCGGGCTTCTGTAGCTGCGAGCGTCGTCCATCGAAGCAACGAGGGGTTTCACGATATGACGCGATAAGCCCGTCGTCGCATACTCGTCCCCGTACGCCGAACGATGGATGCGATATCCGCGCTGATCGAGACCGAGATCATACGACGGCCAGTCGCCCATGTTCACATAGTCGATTCCGAGCCTCTCACGGACCTGACGATCCCTTTCGTAGTGCTGGTAGTCGACGGGAAATGAAGCGCCCAGCAGCCTGTTCGCGAAGCCGGCCTCGATGCTGATCTCCCCCATGGGAACCCGATCAGGCTCCCGATGAGCCAGCGCCGCGGCGACCCTTTCTCTCTTTGTCATGCGCGCCCCCCTATCAGGCCAGTAGCGGCCTTGTGTTTGTGGCGTGTTTGTGTCATACTAATTTACACACGATTGCAATGCAAGCCTTGGCAGGAATATGGCAGATATAATCGAAATTCGTGTCCAATATGACGAAATTCAGGCCCGACATGCGCGCGTACAGGCTGCCCGCAAGCTCCAGACGCCTGACCGTGTCCCCGTTATCCCCGCCATTGCCTATCGCTACCTTCTTCCCCGCATTGGCGTCAATTTTGGCGATTATTTTGCAGACCCTGAAGTAATGCTGCATGCGCAAATCCTGGGGCAAAAATGGCTCATGGAGAACATCCGCACAGACGCTTATAGCATCACCGGGGCATGGACCGGCGCCTGGACCGATTTCGAAAACACATTCGAAGCGGGCAGCCTGGGATGCGCCGTGCATTTCCCCGGCGATGATATCCCGTGGGTCGGCGAGGGCTGGGTGAAGACGGACGGAGACCTGCGACTGCTCGAAGGGATGGACTTCATCCATGGCGCCCTGAATCAGCGCCAAATCGAATACAGGCGCGCAATGATGGAGGTTGCGGAGAAATATCCGGTGCGATTTCTCGACGGTCCGGTTTTTTTTCCCGGCCGCGCGCCTGCTCTCACGCACACATCAGACGGCCCTTTTGGTGTGGCCGGCGACCTCATGGGGCAGACCGAGCTTTTCCTGGCCGTTGCCGAGAAGCCGGATTTCGTTGCAGAGCTCCTGCGGATCGTCACGGACAAGCTGATCGAATACCTCGATTTCTGCTGGAAAGAAGAGGGTCTCTCGGACAGGGATCTCTCCTGGACCGACGATCTTGCGGTGGGGCTTTCAGCCGAAAGCTACCGCACGCTCGTGCTGCCACAGGAAAAGAGGCTTCGATTCCACTTCGACGGCCGCGCGTCCCTCCATATGTGCGGCAAGACGGATCACCTGCTCGAGATCTTCCGGGACGAGCTTGCAATCCACGAGTTCCAGGGCTTCGGCTACCAGGTGGATCTCGACAAGGTCGCCGACATCATGGGAGGCAGGGTCACGCTCATGGGGAATATCAATCCGTTTCTCGTGCAGCGGGGTCCCGTGGACAGCATCCGAGACGCCACGCGTGCCTGCATCCAGAAACTCGCTCCATTCAAAGGCTACATCGTTCAGGACGGGGCGAATATCCCCCCCGGAACGCCTCCCGCACACATCAACGCAATGATGGAGGCAGCCGAGATGTATGGCCGTTACTCTTGAACAGGCGAACGATGAAAGATTTTTCTTGCGAATCACTGGTTTTTGTGTCAATGTCGGATGACACACGATTGCAGAAATAAGTATGAGGAGTCACGTGCAGGTTTTCTTTGTCTCTCACACACATTGGGATCGCGAGTGGTACATGACCAGGGAAAAGAGCCGGTACCTCCTCGTCCAGCTCATGGAAGAGCTCTTCTCGCTCCTTGAAGAAAGTGGGGACTTCACCTTCATGCTGGACGGCCAGACCATAGCGATCCAGGACTATCTCGAAATGAGACCCGACAGGAAGGACCTTCTCACATCCCTCATCGCCAAGGGCAGGATTTCGATCGGGCCGTGGAATGTGTTGCCGGATGAAATCCTCATTTCGGGAGAATCGCATATCCGCAACTACCTCGAAGGACAGCGGCAATGCGATGAGCTCGGCGGATCGATGAACATCGGTTATCTTCCGGACTCCTTCGGTCACCCTTCACAGCTTCCCCAGATCCTTGCGGGCCTCGGCATGAAGGAGATCGTGTTCTGGAGAGGCCTGGGGCCCGAAATAACACGCACGGAGCTTGCCTGGACAGGTCTGGACGGGACTGAAATCCTCGGCGTGAACCTGCCCTTCAGTTACGGAGTGGCGGCCTGCATGCCGGAAGAGCCTGAGAAGTTCGTGGAAAGGCTGAAGCTGAAAGTCGGGCTCCTGGAACCCCTGACCGACGGGAAGGTGATCCTTCTCATGAACGGCGTCGATCATGTGGCTCCGCAAAAACAATTCGCGTCGAATCTCCGCTACGCCCGGAAAAAGCTTCCCCAATGGGAGCTACGACATGGCACGCTGGCGGATTACCTCCGGGCGGTGAGGGCGCAAAAGCTTTCCCTGCAGACGGTCCATGGCGAGCTGCGCTCCGGCTATCGCGCATACCTCCTGGGCGGCACAATCTCCACACGGATGTATTTAAAGCAGGCGAACTACCGTGCAGAGCTCCTGCTGGAAAAATACGCCGAGCCGCTTTCCACCCTCGCGTGGACGTTGTATGGCGGGAGGTACCCGCAGGCGGAGCTGCGCCACGCCTGGCGGCTGCTCCTCTCCAACCTCCCGCATGATTCCATATGCGGGTGCGGCGTGGACGCGATCCACGCGGAGATGATGCAGCGCTACTCGTACCTCGACGATCTCGGGGGGGCGATCCTGGAGACCGCGGCCACGGCCGTGCGGTCCGCCATGGATACCTCGGACAGCCCGTGGGATGGAAGCTTCGCGGTTCTCAACCCGCTCCTCCATTCCCGCAGTGACCTCGTCCAGGGAAGCGTGATCTACGGGGAACGACTCCTTCGCAAGGTCAACTTCGAGACAGGTGTCCTTGAGGAGTTCCACCCCGTCGAAGACACGCGCACGCCGACGGGCATCGTGATTCGTGACGCGGCGGGCAATGAGATGCAGGGAATGATCCACGCGGTGTGCGCGGAAGACACGATGCACCTCAGCCTTGAGACGCAACCGGAGATGTACCGGGGGAGAAAGGTCGAGTTCTCGTTCCCCGCGCACGCGCTGCCCCCTGTCGGCGTCGCGATCCACGATTTCCGCCTCACTTACGCGGAGCAACCCGCGGCGCCGCAAACGACGCGGCTGGAAAACGAACACTTCGTCGTTACCTTCATTACCGAGGATGCCTCGCTAAGCATCCTCGACAAGAGAAGCGGGCTCACCTACCCGGGTCTCCACGTCTTCGAGGATGGCGGTGACGCGGGGGATGAGTACACGTACTCCGCGCCGGCACGAGATGCAAGGATTTCACTGGAGCCGTCAAGCGCTTCGATCATCGTGGAACGCAACGGATCGTTCCAGGCAATGACCGTGCGGGGAACGCTCCGAGCGCCGGTGCGCCTCATGGCGGACCGGACGAGCAGGTCCGATCGGGCTGTCGACATCCCTGTTGAATCACGCATTTCCCTTTGCCGCGGAGTGGCCCGCATCGACGTCAGGACCACGGTGAGCAACACGGCCTTTGACCACAGGCTGCGCGTGCTGTTCCCCCTGGGAGCGCCGGCGGAGCTTGCAAGTGCGGAGGGCATCTTCTCCGTGGATGACCGGCCCGTCACCCCGCGGGATCCGGCCGCGTTCGCCGATTGGGTCGAGCCGCCGTCGACAAACCCGCAAAAAACCTTCGTGAGCGTCACCGACGGAAAACGCGGGCTTTCAATCGCCAACCGCGGCCTGCCGGAGCACGAGGTCGTCCTTGATGATGAAGGAAACGCGGTGATCGCGCTCACGCTCCTGCGCTGCGTCGGGTGGCTTTCCCGTCCCGACCTCCGTGCCCGCAAGGGCAACGGTGGGTGGACGCTGCAGACCCCCGGNNCGTCAACCGCGGAGAAATTGTGTTGAGCGCTCTTAAAAAAGCGGAAAATGGCGACTGCTGCATCATGAGACTCTGGAACGCATCAGCAAAGACCGTTGCGGCATCGTTCGCGTTCAACGTTCCGGTGACTTCGATCCACCGGACAGATCTCGCTGAGCGTCGCCAGGACATCCTGTCGGGGCGGAACGGCGCCTTTGCCGTGGAGTTCCCGCCCTGGAAGATCGTCACGCTGGAGGTGGATCTCTCCGGGAACCATCGTAAGGGACGCGTTGCGTCGCCCGACGGTACCGGTCATTTTTAACTGGGAAAGGAAAGCTGGTATGAGAAAAATCGTCAGTATCGCCCTGGTGATGCTGTGCGTGGCGCCGTTTCTGGCCCTGGCAGCGGGACAGAAAGACAACACGCCCGTAAAACTCGAGTACTGGACCGTCTATGAGAAGGACAGTGCGCTCAACAAGATCTTCGAGGCGGCAGCGGCCAACGTGAAGGCCTCGAACAACATCGACGTGACCATTGTGAACAAAGGTGACGCCGGATTCCGCGAGCTCCTGACCGCGTCGGCCATGTCACAGTCCGGCCCCGACATTGTCTTCAACTGGACAGGCATGGCGGATATCGTCACCGGCGGGCGCCAGGGTCTGCACTACCCGCTGAACAAAGACAACCTTTTCACCAAGGATGAGCTTTCCAATCTCCTCCTCCTGGATAGCTGCACCGATCCCACCACGGGTGATGTCTACGGCACCGCTTATGGCAACAACTATATCGCCGTCGCGTACAACAAGACGATGATGGAGCAGGCAGGAATTGACTGGAAAAGCTTCCCGCCCAAATGGACCTATGATGAGTTCCTCGCGGTCTGCAAAAAGCTGAAGGCCGCCGGCATCACGCCATTCGGGTACGCAAACAAGGAAGGGATCTTCGCCGACTGGTGGCACAGCTTCTCCTTCCCCTCGTACGTCGACAAGATCTCCGACGTGATCCCGTACTATTCCAAGAAGCCGATCTATAACGACGTATTCGGCGACTTCTGCAAGAACTGGAAGGGCTTCTACGACGCCGGCTACTATCTTGATGGCGGAAACACGATCTCCATCAACGATCTCTGGGGACAGTTCACGGCGAAGAAATGCGCCATCATCCCCCTGTTCCCCGCGCTGTATTCAATCTACGTGAAGGCACTCGGCGAGGACACCGTGGGAATCATGGAGTGGCCGAGCATGGGCGGGCACGGCAAGCTCGCCATGGCCAACCCCATATACGGAGACGCCATCGGCATCACGAAGTGGACCAAGCACCCCAAGGAAGCCGCGCTGTACCTGAAGCAGCTCGTGTTCAACAAGGATATCGTGACACAGTTCGTCGCGGCGGGGCTTTTCCCCGTGGACAAGCGGATGAAGCTTTCCGACTTCAACATGCCGGGCGCCGAGCTGAAGAGGTTCGCGGCCGTCCACCAGACGCTGCCGACCTACCCCGAAGGCCACGCGTTCTGGACGCGGGAATACAGCTCCGTCACGGAGAAGTTCTGCAATTCGATGATCCTCGGGCAGATCACGCCTCAGCAGTACGCCGCTGAAATCGAAGCGGTGCTCAAGTAGCAGCCCAGGGGCACGGCGGGGACATTTCGTCCCCGCTGTACCCTGAAAAAAGGAGACGGCCCACGCGCTCAAGGTTCGGTCTTTCCCCAAAGGGATATCTGTTCATACTGCCCGCATTTGCCCTGATTGTATTCATCTATCTCAATCCACTCGTGCGCATGCTGATATTCAGCCTCCAGGGGTGGAGCTACCTCCGTCCCCAGGGGTTCAACCAGCTCAAGAACTACCTGGACCTTTTGAATGACCCCCACTTCTACGCGACGATGCTCAACAATGTCCTCATCATTGTCAGCGTCGTCCCCGTCGTCGCGGTCATTTCGCTGGCGTTCGCCCAGGCGATCTTTTCCCGGATTCCGGGCTACAAGATCTATACCTTTCTCTTTTTCATCCCCGTCATCCTTCCCGATGTCGTGGTCGCCCGCGTGCTCACCGAGATTCTCAACAAAGTCGGCCCGCTGAATGCCGTCTTGAACGCGATAGGGCTCAACTTCCTGGCCAAGGACTGGCTCGGCGCGCCTGGCTTGTCCCTGTTCTCCATCATTGTCTCCCTGATATGGAAGAACATAGGCTTTGCCCTGATCCTGTTCCTCGCGCGCCTGACAACCATCGACATCGGAATCTACGAGGCCGCGGAAATCGACGGGGCAACCTCCACGCAGAAGTACTTCTCCATCACCCTTCCTTTGCTCTCCGCGACGATAAAGATCTACATTGTGCTCCAAGTGATCGGGCTCATGGCCTTCCTGTTCAACTACATTCACGTCATGACGGCGGGCGGCCCGGGCTATTCCTCGACCGTTCTCGAATATTTCATCTACCTGAATATCTTCCGGCTCCAGGAGATCGGGAGAGGGAGCGCGGCGGGTATCATTCTCATGCTCGTGACAACGGTGTTCATCTACTACTTCGTCTTCCGCACGACTCGCGCGGAGCGGGAAGCCGGGAGGTAAGCCGATGGCCAGGGTGCGAAAAACCACGGTGGGCTCTGTGTTCATGCAGGTGCCCTTCGTTTTCTACAGCCTGACGATCGTCGCCATGTGCTTCATCCTGATCGTGACGCCCTTTCGGTCGGGAGACGACCTGGCGCGCGGTCTTCTTGTCCGGCCCACGGCCTTCGGGCTGGGGAATTTCCGGGACGCGTTCGCCAGCGGCCTCGGAGACGGCGTGCGTAACAGCCTGACCCTCAGCGTCCTGACCTGCCTGTTCACGATCGTCTTCGGCGGCATCGCCGGCTACGCCGCCTCATTCATGAGGTTCCGCTTCAGGCGGGGCCTTGCATCATTCATGAATGCCTGCATCTACGTATCGACCATGCTTATCGCCCTTCCCCTGTTCCTCCAGTACAGGGATCTTCACCTCGTCAACAGCATCATAGGCGCTCTCCTGATCTTTCTCGGGCTTCGGCTGCCCTTCTCCGTGTACCTTTTTAAAAGCTACTTCGACGAGTTTTCCATCGAGCTCATCGAGGCGGCGAAAATGGACGGCGTGAGCGATATGCGGATCTTCTGGAGGATCGTTTTTCCCCTGTCCAAGGGTGTGGTCATCACCGTGCTCCTCTTCAACTTCTCCGCCGTATGGACCGACTACCTCATCGGGCTCCTGTTCCTCCAGCAGGACAGGTTGATGACCATCATGCCCAAAATAATGTACATATTCGGATCGGGGCCCATGGTGACGCACGCAACCTCTCTCGGCCAGGGATTTGCCGGGCTGTTTGTCGCGACTGTTCCGATCGTCGTGATCTATTTCTTCACCAAGAAGTACTATGTCGAGGGACTCACCCTGGGCAGCCTGAAATGACCGAGCCCGTCGTGAACCCGCCCAGGGACGGGCGCCCGCCTGCCCGCGGCGGCAGCGAAAGACACACCATCGTCACGACTGCCGACATCGCCCGTGCCCTCAATATCTCGCGCAGCACCGTGAGCCGCGCCCTCAATGACCATGGCCTGGTCAACGAACAGACCAAGGCCCTGGTACGCGAGAAAGCGCTTGCCATGGGGTTCCTCCCCAATCGCGCGGCCCGATCCCTGCGTCGCAATCGCATCCTCCGACTCGGCGTCGTTGTCTTCTCCGAGCCCCGCTATTTCTGGGACGAGGTGGCCGCGGGGATCCGGCGCGCCCAACGCGAGCTGCGCGACTACGGCGTGCANNATCGAGCTTCGCTCCGCTGACCTGCGCCATCCCGAGCAGCAGATCGAGATGATCCGATCGCTGCGGGAAGAGCACGTGGACGGCCTGGCCATCTCTCCCGTGAACCCCGCGGCCCTCCTGGAGACGGCTGACTCCCTGACCGAGGATGGAATCCCGGTGGTGACCATCGGTTCGGATATTCCGGAGAGCCGCCGCGTCTGCCATGTCGGCTGCGACTACGTCGACTCCGGGCGCATCGCGGCGCAGTTGATGGGGACATTCGTCCACGGCGAGGGCAAGGTCGGCATCGTTACCTTCCGCGACCCCGTGCTTCCCATCCAGCAGAGGATCACTGGTTTCCGCGAGGCCATCGCGGAATACCCCCACATCGAGCTCTGCGGCCCCTTCAAGCTCTCGCGCACCGGTGAGGACGCTTACGATTTCGTGAGAAGCTATGTGCACGAAGAGCCCGAGCTCAAGGGGCTGTTCGTGAGCTACGGGATTCTGGAGACCGTTGCCCGCGCCATACGGGACGAGGGAATGCAGGGCCGCGTCCACCTGGTCGGTTTCGATTTGTCCCGGGAGATCGCGGCGCTCATGCGCGAAAGGGTCGTGGACGCGGTCATCTGCCAGGAACCCTTCGACCAGGGCTACTATACGATGAAAATCCTCCACCAATACCTCGTTGAAAAAACGCGCCCGCGCCAGACGATCATTCATACACGGCTGGAAGTCGTGATGAGGCAGAACGTCCACTACTTCGAGAATGAAACGGACTACCTCAGTCTCCTCCACGACATCTGAGGGAGGGCACGCGAAAGGAGCCCATTCTTGCCCGGAGACCCCGCCGTCTATACGGCCGCAAGCTTTCAATCCATGCCGATGTCCCATACGGCAGACGATGTGTTCACGCCGCCCATGGTCACCAACAGGCGCGCGGAGGCAAAAGCCTGCAAAGATCCCGTCGCCTACCGCTTTTTCCAGTCCCATCCTCTTGCGACAGCCGAAGGAAACCAGGCCCAGCTCTATCTGAGACTGGCAGCCAATGACAGCATCCGCCCCCTCGGAGATCTGGGAGCCCCCGTCACCTGCGTGTGGCGTCCGGATCGCGTAGAGCGCCACATGCGCT
This sequence comes from Spirochaetaceae bacterium, assembly GCA_003154555.1. Lineage (GTDB taxonomy): Bacteria > Spirochaetota > Spirochaetia > SZUA-6 > Fen-1364 > Fen-1364. The sequence goes on along the minus strand of PMDT01000231.1, from coordinate 12,799 downwards.
ACGAGCATCTGGACTTCTCTTCGGTGACGCGGATGGCTGTCCGCAGTGACGCCGTGCTTCTGGAGCTCACGGTGCGCAACCTCAGCCGCCAGGTGACCATCGAGCCGGACCTGTACATGCGTCTTCTCGGAGGGGTGGAGAAGCTCGAGGACACGAGCGTCTGGAACACCGTGGCATCTCCAATGGCGGCCACCCGCTTTGACGAGTCACGGCGCGCCTTCATATTCTCGGGTGCCGGCGGAGCAGTTGCCGTGCAGGGAATCGACCACGCCCCTCGCGGCGCTCGATCCTCGGTCGCCCTTGCCGAATGGGTGTCAGATGGCGACATGCGGGGCATCGTTTCCAACAAGGTCAAAAGCCCGAGCGTGTACGCGGGGTTCGGTCTCAGCGTTCGCCTCTCACCAGGGGCCGCATGGCGGCTGCGCTTCGTCCATGTGATTGGCGACGACATGCAGCGCGCGCTGGCCGATTACGACATGCTGATCCGCGGATTCGAAGAAGAGGCCGCCCGGGCAGAGCATGAGTGGGCGGAGGAGATTGCCGCCGCCTTCCTGCCGGGCAACGACAGGTTCTCCGGATGCCTGCCGACCCTGCGTAATGTCGACGAGCCGATCCAGCGCGCGTACCTTGGAGGGGTATCCAATCTCCTCTTCATGAAGCGCACTCCCGTCGGAGGAATCCTGCCGCGCGTGTATAAGAGCATCAGCCCGAGGAGCGGCCCGACCTGCTGGCTGTGGGAGACCGAACAGGCCGCCCCGTCCATCGCGCTCCTGGACCCGCGGTATTTGAGGGATATCTCGAGCGTCTGGATGCAGTCTGATATTCATGGGGGCTGGGCGGTCAACTACCTGAGCGGCCAGATGCTCGGCACCACCTATTCCGTCAACGACTACGCATTGTTCATGACGGCACACGAGTATATGCGCTTCACGCACGACATCGGCTGGCTCGACATCCGGCTGGGCACAGCCACGGTCGCCGATCACCTGCGGCAGTGCGCGACGAGCTGGAAATCGCGTCCCCGTGACGGCGCTCTTGCGGATTACGGCAGCGCACGGCATCTCCTGGAGTGCGTGCCCACTTACGAGCACGGCGTGGCATCGCTGAACGCCGCAAACGCGTGGATGAGCCGACAGCTCGTCGATCTCCTGGAGGACCGCCTGACATTGGCTGAGCGCAATCTGCTCGGAAGCGATGCGGCCGCGATCGCCTCCGACGTCCTGGGCCGGCTCCTGAGGGACGACGGCACCTTTTTCTGCCTGTATCCCGACGGGCGGCTCCAGGGGGTGGCGCACTGCTATGATTTCGCCGTCGTGTCGGCCGCCCTGGACGTCGACCTGTCCCCGACCATGCGCGGGCGGATGACCGACTTTTTCCTGCACAGGCTCATGACGCCGAGCTGGATGCACGCCCTGGCTGAGGACGACCCGGCCGCCGCGCTGAACTTCCGCACGGACCACTCGGCCACCGGCGCATACAGCTCGTGGCCCGCGCAGTGCATCCGCGCTCTGGCGCGCGCGGGACGATACAAGGAGATCGTGCACTGGCTGGGGGTCGGGAATCCCAGCGGCGGGATTGCCGGTGTGGCGCGTCAGGGCCCCTATGGGCAGGGCACGTTTCACGGCGGACCGGGGAGCCTGCTGGAGGGCGGAGCCGCCCGCAAGGCACCGGATGACGCGCCCCATTACGAAGAGTGGATCGACCTGGCGGGCGCGGCATTCGTATGGGCGATCCTGGAAGGCGTGTTCGGTCTGAAAGTCCCCTTGCGCGGTCCCGTCTCGGTCACGCGCGCCGCGTGGGACCTCATGCCGACAGCCGTGATTGAGAACCTCGTGGTGGGCGGGCAACGATATCGCGTTGTCGGCGGGGCGCTGGAAGGAGGGGCGTTGTGACATCGAAAGAGAGAATGCTCGTAGCCCTTGGCGGCGGAATTCCGGACCGGCTTCCCGCGACCATCCATCAGTGGCAGGACTACCACCTGCGCACATTCATGGCGGGCATGACGGACCGTGAGGCTTTCCGCGACGTGGGGCTGGACGCCGCGATTACGCGCAGCCCGTTTGTCACCCCGGAGACCGCGTCATGGAGCGTGCGTGTGTCACATCCCGGCCCGGGTCGCACGCGGAACGAGATCGAGACCCCTGACGGAAACCTCTCCTTCGAGACCGAGTCCAACGAGTACACGAGCTGGATCAGCGAGCACCTCATCAAGAACGACGGTGACGTCGATTTGTATGCCGCGCATTTCCCGCGCATCGGCCTGGATCGCGAGCTCCTCAGGCGCGACTACGATGCTCTTGGTGACGATGGAATCCTTCGGATGTTCATCATCGGCCACCAGGGAGGCTGCTGGCAGGATGCGTGCGAGCTGTATGGCACGGAACAGCTCATCATGGCCAGCTTCGACAAGCCCGATTGGGTTCACCACTTCCTGGCAGTGCTGCTGGAACGGAAGCTCGAATTCATCGCCGACCACATGAAAGGCGCGGCAGTCGACCTTGTCGAAACCGGCGGCGGCGCCTCATCATCCACCGTCATCTCCCCCGCTCTTCACGAGGCCTTCTGCCTCCCCTACGACAGAAAGCTGCACGACGCGCTGCACGCAGTGGGCCATCGTGTCGTCTACCATACGTGCGGCGGCATGAAGGCGATCGTCCCCCAGATACTCCGCAATGGCTGTGATGTCTCCGAAACGCTTTCACCGCCGGGAATGGGCGGCGACATTGCTGCCGAGGATCGTGCCATGATCAAGAGCACCCTCGGGGCTCGGCTCGCCCTCGTCGGGGGTCTGGACCAGAACAACATCCTTGGCCGCGGCTCCAGGGAATCAATCACCGCGGAGGTCGAGAATCTTTTTTCCACCTTCGGCAGGAGCGGCGGCTACGTCATGAGCGCAAGCGATCACTTCTTCGACGTTCCCCGGGAGAATCTCGTTCACTACGCGAGCGTGGCGCGCTCCTGCACGTACTAGTCATAATGGCTGCCGGCATCTTCCAAGGCAAACGAGATGCTGCATGGCCAACGCCGCGTGCGCGGCGGACGAAGCAGCCCCTCGATGAGATCACCCCGGAGCTGCTGGACAAGATGAACAGGATCAACATTAATGGACTGGTCTGATGCGGCCAGCTCGCGCTGGAGACCCGCGGCACCAACTCAAGGAGGAGACGGGTATGACCAAGAAAGAGAGAGTCCTCGCGACCATCAGGCGCCAGCACATGGACTACCTCCCGAGCCAGATCACGCTCGCGGACCGCACGCGCGACAAGGAGCTGCACGCGGCGCTGAAGCTGCCGGCCACACAGACCATGGACGAGTACCTCGAGAACCACCTCATCATCAGTCTGGCCAAGCAGGACTACCCGCTGTTCTTCCGCAACGATATGAAGATCATGCGGGAGCTGGAGAAAGAGGGATATTGCAGGGTCGACGAGGCAGGCAAAGTCGTCTATGACAGCTGGGGCATGGGCGTGCGGATAGGAGAGGACGGGTTCTTCTGCTGCTTCCACCCGCTGGAGAACAAGCTGGACAGGAAGTTCGCGGAGAAGTGGATGCCCCCCCGGATCTGGGACGCGGTGACCGCGGACACCCTGGAGGAGCGTATCCGCAAGTGGACGCCGCCCGATCCCCGGCAGTCCGGAAACTTCGATTGGTGCGCGCGGGACATCGCGCAGTACGGGAAGGAATACTTCGTGTTCCCATCCGGTTACTTCGGGATCTACGAGCGCTGCTACGGCATGCTCAGCATTCCCACGATGTTCATCACCATGGCCGCCGAGCCGCACCTCGCCAACATGATCCTCGACAAGATCACGGACTACAAGGTGGAGATGGCAAAGGAGTTCGTGAAGATGGACTTCATCTCCGGCCACGTGGGGGATGACCTGGGCACGCAGACGGGTCCATTCGTGCCGCCGAAGATTTTCGAGGAGCAGCTCATGCCCCAGTACAAGCGACTGTTCAAGGTATACAAGGACGCGGGCTGGTACATGATGATGCACTCCTGCGGGTGCATCACGCAGTTTCTCCCCCAGCTCATCGAGATGGGGCTGGACTACCTCGAGCCCGTTCAGCCCTGCATGGACCTGTCGTTGATCAAGAGAGAGTTCGGGAAGTATCTCACCTTCCAGGGCGGGATCGACACGCAGCAGCTCCTCCCCTTCGGCTCCCCCGATGACGTGCGGCGGGAAGCTGCGGCCACCATCCGGCTGCTCGGCAAGGGCGGCGGGCACGTGATCTCCCCGTCGCAGGAGGTCATGAAGGACGTTCCCCTCGCGAATATCGTCGCCCTCCTGGAGACGATCATCGCGGAGCGCGCCACCGCGTCCGGTCTGTAGGAGTTTCTTGCGGCCCGGCACTGACGCCGGGCCGCTGCATGCCCCGGAGGCAGAGAGGCCAGGGAGCGCTAACCGAGAAACTCGGGTTCCAGTCTTCCGCGCGCGTCCAGCCGCACCCTGAAGAGATCACCCGCCTCGGGGTACTTCGTCAGTTGCTCCGGGGTCAGTCCCTTTTTCGCGGTCGTAATGTACAGGTCACGAAGGTCAGGCCCGCCGAACGCCATGCAGGTGGCCGTCGGCACCGGCACCTCGACGTGCGACACCTTCCTCCCTTCGGGGTCGTAACAGGTGACGCGGAACCCCTGCCAGTGCCCGCTCCACAGGTGGCCCGCGGCGTCGACGATAAGCCCGTCCGGATAGCCTTCCTCCGCGGGCACTTTCACCAGGACCCGGCGGCGGGACACGGTGCCGCGGCGCGCGTCGAAGTCGAACGCGGTGATGAGGTTCGCCCACATCTCGGTCACGTACATGGTCGCCCCGTCAGGACTGAAGGCGATGCCGTTGGGGAGGACGAGACCGGTCTCTATTGTCGCGATGGTGCCGTCGTGGTCGACGCGGTACAGGCATCCGTCGGCAGCCTCGAGGACCTTGGCGTTCAAGGATCCGGCATAGAACCTGCCGTCAGGGCCGACTGCGCCGTCGTTCATGCTCATATGCGCTTGCCCCTCGACAGGATTGCCGAGCAGCGTGGCCTTCGCCGGGTTTTTCCCGTCCAGGAAGGCGAAGCCATCGCGCACAACCGCGATCCAGCCACCCTTCTTCCTGCGGCCGATTGCTTGGATCAGCAACTTCCCCTCGACACTCCCGGTATTCCCACTGGAGGGCTCGAAGCAGGACAGGACAGGATTCTCGGTGTCCACCCAGCACAGCCGAGCCGCGGCAGGGTCCCAGAGAGGGGATTCTCCGCACTGGCTCTGGCTGTGAAGGATGTTCGCGGCTGTTTCCATGGGAACCTCCGTCTCTGCGCCTTCTCTCTCTGAAGGATTGCGGCCGCCAGTATTGCACCTTTCATGATGATCCGCCAGAAGGGGAATATTGCGAGCTGCCCCGGGCCGTCCGCAGGGCGGGGGCCCGAGCACATTGACTCCTCGCTGAATTGTCCCTATCCTTCGACCCCTTATGAGAACCTTCCAAGCCTTTGTCGCCTCAGGTCTTCTTGTCGCCGTGGGAGCGCTTGCCGGTTGCTCCGGGGCACATGCGGCGCGCTGGGTCTTTGCCGCAAGGTCCAGCGTGGAGCTGCAGGCAAAGGATGGATCCTGCACCGTCCGTCAGGGAGCCCAGGGGGAAGTCCGAGTCGACGTGTCCTGGACCTACCCCAGCGAGGCCGGCTACGTTCCCGACTCGGTCGAAACGGCCGACGGCCTCATTTTCACGGAGGCCCTGGAGAAGGCACTCCCCGGGCGCGCGGCCTGGACGATCAGCGTGCCCCCCGGCATGCGGGTGCGGGTCTCCACCGGTAGCGGTGACGTGCGCGCCTCACAGGCGCTCATCTCCCTGACGGCGAGGAGCGAGTCGGGAGCCCTCCGGCTCGACCGCATCGAAGGTGGCCTCGTCCTGAGTACGGACAGTGGTGCTATCGACGTGACAGGTTTCACCGCCACGGACGAAAGCGCCTTCGGCAGCAACAGTGGCGCAGTCGGGGTCTCCCTCGCGCGGCCGCCCGCAGCAGAGCTCTTCCTCTTCACGGACTCCGGCTCCCTCTCGCTGGACTACGGCCCCAACCCCCTCACGGGCTCGTTCCACCTGGAGTCCCGGGCCGATGCGGGGTCCATAACGTCCACGGTTCCCCTGGATAGCGTGAAAACGGAGGACCGCAATGGCGAACGGTTCACGGTCGGCGCGCTGCGCAGGGGAAGCGGGGAGCCGACCGTGAGGCTGCTCACGCGGTCGGGCCGAGTGTCACTCTCAACTGCCAGGCCGTAAGGCCGATTCCCTCCCCCGCCCGGCGGGGTGAGACGGCTTATGTCGCCAGGAGTACCTCGGCGACCGCCTCGTCCACCAAGAGCATAATGACCCAGCGCCCGCGCAGCGCCACCAGGACCACGGTGGCTTTCTCCGCCCCCGGAATGAGCGGATTCACCAGAATGGTCACTTTGCCATATAGCAAATAAAATAACTTTTTCTTGACAACGATAATGTGGTATGCCATATTCTGGGCTCGTATCTTTGACCTGTAGAACAAATATCGAATTGGTTTATAATTTGCGATCCCAAAGGAGCAGGAGATGAAGGCGTTCGATTTCAGCGTGCCGACAAGGGTTTTTTTCGGATCTGGAGAGCTGAAGCGGCTGAAAGAAATCTCCCCGGGCATGGGGAAAAAGGCGATGCTCCTTGCGGCAAAGCAAACCATGAAGCAGACGGGTATCCTGGATCGGGCGGCCGACCTGCTCAGGCAGGGCGGCGTCGAGGTCGTCGTCTCCGACGACGTGGATCCGAACCCGAAGGACGTCGATATAGATCGGCAGGCCGCGGCCTTCCTGAAACAAAAGTGCGACTTCACCGTGGGGCTCGGCGGCGGCAGCTCGATGGACTCGGCGAAGGCGGTCGCCTTCCTCGCTGCCCAGGGCGGCGGCACCATCCTCGACTACCTGGCCGGCGGACCCCGCGCCAGCCTGCAGGATACAACGCCTGCCTTCCCCATCGTCTGTGTGACCACGACGGCCGGCACGGGCTCCGAAACCACCCCGTGGTGGGTCATCACCAACACGAAGCATCATGAGAAACCCGGCACGGGAAACGACAGTACGATGGCGCGGGTTGCGATCGTGGACCCCGAGCTCATGGTGTCCCTGCCCCGCGAGGTGACGCGCAACACGGGCATTGACGTGCTCTTTCACGCCATGGAGGCGTTCATCGCGAACGTGGCAACGCCCTTCACCGACCTGTTCTCCCGCGAAGCGATCCGCCTGGTCGTGGAGAATCTCGGCACGGCCATGGACAACGGCAAGGACCTGGAGGCCAGGAGCCGCCTCGCGTGGGCGAACACCATGGCCGGGATCGCCATCGGGGAAGGCAAGTCTTCCACGGTCGGCATCCACGCGCTGGGGCACAGCATCGGCGGCCAGACCGACGCGCCTCACGGCCTGACGATGGCCGCTGTCGGACCCGCGTACATGGAGAAGACCTGGGACGCCGACATCACGCGCTACGCAGAGGTGACCCGACTCCTGGGACAGGCAAAGCCCGGCATGTCCGCCGAGGAGCTCGCCCGACGCTCGCCCGAGGCACTCATCAGCACGCTGCAGAGGTTCGGCTGCCGGGTGAGCATGCGGGACCTCGGCGTGAATGAGTCCATGATCGAGGCCATGACCGACTCCGCCTTCAAAACAATGAGCGGCTGCCTCAACTGCAGCCTCAAGTCGCTCGACAGGGCGGACGTGGTCGCGATGTACAGGAAATCGCTGTAAGGGAGACACGCGTGGCGACGTACCTGGCCGGAATCGACATCGGGACCTCGGGAGCCAAGGGCATGGTCTTCGACCTGCAGGGCAACGCCCTGGGCTCGGGCTACCGCGAGTACCCCTGCACGTACCCCCGACCTGGTTGGGTCGAGCAGGACGCCGATCTCCTGGTGGAATCGACCATGCAGGCCATGGCGGAGGCGGTGCGGGCCAGCGGCGTCGCGCCGGCCGCCATCGCGTCCCTGTCGCTGTCCGCGCAGCGCTGCTGCGGTATTTTCCTGGACGACCGCGAGCGCCAGGTGCGCCCCATGATTTCGTGGCAGGACAACCGTGCCTCCGCGGAAGTGAGGGAGATTGCCGCGCGCATGGACGAGGCGGAGTATTACCGTCGCACGGGGTACCCCAACAGCACGACGTGGCTGCTCTCCAAGATGATGTGGGTGCGTCGGAACGAGCCGGATTCGTGGAAGAAGACCCGGCGGGTGGTGCAGATGCACGACTACTTTGTGCGCGCCCTCGGAGCCGACGACTTCGTGGTGGACTGGAACGACGCCGGCTTTTTCGGCTTTTTCGACTCCGTCGCGGGCCGATGGGATGAGGAGATTCTTACGCGATTCGAGATCCCCGCGGCGCTCCTCCCCGTTCCGCGCCCGTCGACAACGCCCGTGGCGAAGATCTCGGCAGCCGCGGCCAAACGCGTTGGCCTGGTCGCGGGCACGCCTGTGAGCGTCGGCGCGGGGGACCAGAGTGCCGGTGCCGTGGGCGCGGGGATCGTCCGCACGGGTCTGGTGTCGGTATCAATGGGTACGGCCGGAGCGGTGACGGCGTTTCTCGACGCTCCCTTCCGTGACCCTGCCGGCAGGGTCATGGTGACCGCCCACCCCGTCGCCGGCCGGTGGCTCCTCGAGGGCTACCAGGCCGCCGCGGCCAGCGTGTACCGCTGGTACAAGGAGCAGATAGGCGGCCTCGAGGCGATCGAGGCGGAAAAGAAGGGGAGCAGTTTCTACGAGCTCATGAACGAGAGGATCGCTGCCGTGCCGGCAGGATCCCGCGGGCTCCTCGTGCTGCCGTACTTCGCAGCCGCTGCCACGCCGCGGTACAACCCGTCGGCGCGCGGCACGATCCTCGGCCTGACCTTCTCCCACGACAGGTTCGCCCTGGCGCGCGCCTTCATGGAGGGCATCACTCTCGACATGAAGGACATGATGAGCTCCATGGTGCGCTCCGGGGTCGCCGTGACCGAGGCGCGCATTCTCGGCGGGCCGACCCGCTCGCGGGTATGGAACCAGATCCAGGCCGACGTGTACGGGGTGCCGGTGACCACGCTGAAGGTCACCGACGCGACGGTGCTCGGCGGGGCGATCCTCGGGGCCGTGGGTGCGGGTATCTTTCCCAGCGTGGAGGCGGGAGCGGACGCCATGGTCCGGCTGGGCGAGCGCTTCGATCCCGTGGCGGCGAACGTGGAAACCTACGCACGGCTGTACGACGCGTACTGCCGCGCCTACGAGGGGCTGGACCGGGGTGGTGTGTTCGCCACCCTGGCGCAGATGCAAGGGTGACAATCCGGCCTGTTAGGCCGGCGATAGATCGATAGGAGGAGAAAATGGCGAAGAAGATTCTCTTGACAACGCTCGCCCTCGCCCTGATGGCGTCAGGCATAGCGTTCGCAAACGGGGCGAAGGAGGACGACAACGGCTGGGTCGGCGGGAAGCCCAGCTACGTCGTTGGACACATCGTGTACACCTTCGAGGCGCAGTACCACCAGGCCGTTGCGAAGCAGATCGTCGAGTACGGCAAGAAGATGTATAACGCGAAGGTTATCGTCCTCGACGGCCAGGGGAAAGACGATGCGACCATGGCGGCGGTGGAGAACCTGATCCAGCAGAAGGTCCAGGCCATTTCGCTGCACAACCCCAACACGGGCCTGACCACCACGGCCATCAAGATGGCGCGCGCGAAGGGCATTCCTGCCGTGACGACCCTCATCCGGCCGTCCGAGATGATCGCGCCGCACGTTCAGCCCCTCGAAGGGCCGAGCTCCCAGAGAATGGGCGAGGTCGCCGCGACGCAGTGGCTGAAGGCCCATCCCGGGACGCAGTGCCGCGTGTTCATGCTGGACTTCGGCAAGTTCGCGCAGATCGAAGAGATGAGGACCGGGCCTTTCTTCCAGGGCGTGAAGAACGTGGATCCGACCGCCGTCCTCGTGGGCCAGCTGAACGGCGAAAGCTCCACCGTGAAGTCCATGGAGCTCACCCTCGACGCGCTGCAGAAGGATCCGAAGATCAACATCATCTTCGGCGGGAACGACGAGATGGGTCTCGGCGCTCTCTCCGCCTGCCAGCAGCTCGGCCGCGGCAAGATGAACAACGGCGTGCCCCTTACGGAAGTGATCGCGGGGCTCGACGCGAACGTATCTGCCATGGCGCAGATCTACAATCCCAACAGCTCGTTCAAACTGACGCACGGAGCCGTGCGGGACGTCGCCTATGCCGAGATGGACACCATGATCGGCATGATCACGGGCAAGATCGACCCGAACAAGTACGCCGAGACGCAGGTGTTGAGCCGCGAGTTCGATTACTGGAACAGCACGATTGACGAGGCCCAGCGCTTCCTCGAGGTGAACTATCTCTTCACGGGAAGCCTCAAGGACGAGGTCGCGAAGGCAAGCAAGTAGTAGCGCGCGTCGCGCGAATGCACGGATAGGGCGCCGTCGCGCACGCGGCGGCGGCCCTTCTTTCCAGAGTCCACGGCAGCAGGGAGGATCCGGAAAAGCCATGGTCAATACGACGACGCGGTACCGTACGCTCGATGTGCAGAAGCTCGTTCTTCTTGCCATCCTGGCGGTGATCTTCCTCTTCCTGTCCCTCGTGGCGCCGAACTTCTTCGCGATCCGCAACTTCACGAACATCCTCATGCAGGTGTCCGTGATCCTGATCATCGCCTCCGCGGCGAATCTCCTGATGCTCACGGGCAACTTCGACCTCAGCGTCGGCGCCGTGCTCGCCTTCTCCGCGATCATGCACGCGTACCTCACGAAGCATGGCGTGCCGATCGGGGTCTCCATCATTGCCTGCTGCCTCATGGCCGCGGCGTGGGGCGCCTTCAATGGGATCATGGTCGGCCTGCTCAAAGTGACCCCTGTCGTCGCCACGATTGCCACGATGTACGCGGCGCGCGGTTTTGCCTTCCTGATTGCCCGTTGGGACGGAGGGGCAAACATCACGGCCGGGCTCCCGTCGAACTTTGCGGAGTTCGGCAGAACGATGGTCTTCGGCCAGGTGCCGATCATCATCCTCTTCATGGTGGCGGTGTTTGCCCTGTTCCTCTTCGTGGAGAAGAAGACCGTCCTCGGCAGGCTCAGTTACGCCATCGGCGGCAACCCCTCGGCGGCGCGGCTGTCCGGCATCAACGTCGTCGGCGTGATCATGGTACTCTATGTTCTTGTTGCGGCACTCGCCGGGCTCTGCGGGGTCATCCAGGTCTCCCGGGTCGGCTCGGCGTTCCCGAACATCGCCGAAGGGATGGAGTTCAACGTGATCGTGGCCATCGTGCTGGGCGGCACCAGCATGATGGGCGGGGAAGGTTCCCTTATTGGGGTCCTCCTCGGGGCGCTCATCGTCGGCCTGGCGGCCAACGGCCTGAACCTCTTCGGCGTTCCGTACTTCTACCAGACCATCGCCTACGGCGTGATCCTCATCGGCGCCGTGCTGATCGATCAGACCGTGCGCAGGAGAGCATGAAAGACCATGGGTGACGAGTTGCTCCTCGAGGTCCGGGGCCTCACCAAGCGCTTCCCCGGCGTGCTCGCTCTGGACGGCGTCAGCCTCGGGATCCGACGCCACAGCGTGCACTGCATTGTCGGAGAGAACGGGTCGGGCAAATCCACGTTCATCAAGACCCTCACGGGAGCGCATCAGCGGTCGGCGGGGGACCTGATCCTGGACGGCCGTCCCTTTGAGCCGCTCAACGTCGGGGCCGCCATGGCCAGCGGGATCAGCGTCCTCTACCAGGAGCTGAACGTCGTGGACGACCTGACGGTCCGGGAAAACCTCACCCTCGGCAAGGAGGAAAGCCGCCTCGGCTTCATCCGGCGCTCCCGGAACATGGAGGGGGTTGAGGAGATTCTTCGCGGCCTGGACCCCTCGATCGGCATGGAGAGCATGGTCTCACGTCTCAGCGTCGCGCAGAAGCAGGTGATCGAGATCGCCAAGGCGGTCTCCACGAACTGCTCTCTCCTCATCATGGACGAGCCGACCGCGGCGCTCAGCGAGGAAGAGGTGCGGCGGCTGTTCTCCGTCATCCGAAAGCTGAAGGCGGGGGGGATGACGATCATCTATATCTCCCACAAGCTCTCGGAGGTCTTCGAGATCGGCGACGTCGTGACCGTGTTCCGCGACGGGCAGATCGTTGACACGCGCGAGGTCGCCGCCATAAGCCGCGCCTGCCATGACATTCCCGAGGCGTGCCTGGAGCTGGTGCGCCTGATGCTCGGAAAGGTCGTCGTGGAAAGCTACGCGCCCCGGCCCGACACGGGTCACGCGCGGAAGCTCCTCGCGGTGCGAAACGTCTCAAACGCCAAGCTCCGGGCGGTGAGCTTCGAGCTCGCTGCCGGAGAGATCCTCGGATTCTACGGCCTCGTGGGCTCCGGTAAGACCGAAGTGGCCCGTGTGCTCTATGGCATTGACGAGTACGAGGGGGATATCCTGGTGAACGGCAAGCCTCTGGCCCGCCGCGGTGTGCGTGGCGCGCTGAGGGCGGGTTTCTCCATGGTCCCCGAGGAACGGCGCGCGGACGGGATCTTCGCGGGCTTGTCGCTGCGGGAGAACATCCCCATGATGAGGATCCGCAGCGTGTTGCGCAACGGCCTTCTCAGCCGGGGCGCGGAGAATGCGCTGGCCGACGGATACATCACGCGCATGTCGATCGCCGCGCGCGACAGGGAGCAGAAAGTGGGCCTTCTCAGCGGGGGCAACCAGCAGAAGGTCGTCATCTCCAAGTGGCTCATGTCCAAGCCCAAGGTGCTCATCATGGATGACCCGACGCGCGGCATTGACGTGGGCG
>PMDT01000220.1 GCA_003154555.1 Spirochaetaceae bacterium | reverse complement strand
CTAGGACGCTGTCGGACTTTCGTCTCATAGAGGTCCCGCCGACGGCAGGACCCCTTTGCCTCGCTCCCCCGGCCGGACTCGCCTTCCGTTCGCCGCCATCCTGGCGGCTCGCTTCAGGCCGCCCCGGATCAACCGAAAGCAAACGCACGCCGGGAAACCCCGCGTTGATCGAGGGCGTTATCCCGCTACCGTCTCTTCTCCGTTTACGAACCAAAAGCTCTCTCGAAGAGCTCTACACAAGCGAGCACCTGTCTGCCCGGGAGATCGCTCGGCTGGCCGGCGCCAGCCGGTCTGGAGTGCTGAAAGCTTTGGACCGGTTCAATATCGTGCGGAACGGGGATGGACACATGAGGATTGGCCTCCCTGGCCTTTGGCTTTGACTACCTCCTATGCGGAGACACCGGTACATCAAGCTCTTCTTTTACGCCCTGCTATTGGAAAAAAGGAGCTTTCAATACCTTGCCATGGGCGCGGGCGACACGTACGGGAGGGTAATTGGTGTCGTGCTGGACAGCTCGGGAAAGGCGTGACATATGGTGCGGCAATGGATAGCGCGGGGGACCTTTTTATTGTTGGAGGCACCGTGCCTTCGCTATTTGTCGTGGCGCCCTGCTTCTGGAAGAACGGAACCTACACTCCATTGCCGATGGGATCAGCGAACACATGGGCGGTCGCCTGCCAAATCGCGGTTGTCGGACCATAGAATGTGACTATTCGACGCCTCTTAGACACCGCCTGTTTGCCTCTTGTTGCGGCTATCTTGAACGGTGCGGTTACGTGCAGAGAACTCCTCATGGCTCCGACCGGCGGATGCCTCTGATCGAGCTGACCGACGCGAAACGGAAGGTCGCCATGGACTTTCGCCCGATCGTTCATCAGCATGAAAAGGTGTGGCGGGGAGCCGTGACCGAGAAGGAACAGCGACAACTGGTCGACTTGCTTCACCGGGTACAGGCGACCTTGACGGCCTCCGAAGAAGGTGCTTGAGCGCCAGTACCCGGCTTTGGAGCTCGCAGGGAACGTCCGCGAGCTCCATAGCGGCCCAACAGCCGCGGGTTTGCGCGAAAGGGCAGCGCTGACGTGGGGACCTAGGAGGACGTTGTCCCGGAGGTGTCTGGCGCCACGGGCTCTCCGGCGCGCGCCACGGACGGATCGTAGCCGAAATGCTTGGAGATGCGCAGCGCGTGCTCGCGGACGGTGGCGCCCACTTTCGCCAGGTCCATCTTCGCCATGCGGAACTGGGGTCCGGAAAGCCAGATGGACGCAATGGGATATGCACGATAGTCGAAGACGGGGCTCGCGGAGCACCAGATTTCGCTCACCTCTTCGCCCAGGTCCAGGGCATAGCCCAGGTCCTGGATGGTCTTGATCTCCTTGAGCATCGCCTTCATCCCCGGAATCGTCCTGTCGTTGAACCGGGTGAACGCAATGTGGGCGAGCAAGTCCTTCTGCTCCGCGGCGGGAAGGAAGGCCAGGATCGCCTTCCCCGGCGCGGAAGCATGGATGGGGACCTTGTGGCCTATCTCGATCGTGAACTTGACGAGCTGAAACGATGCGAGCTGCTCCAGGATCACGATCTTGCCCTCGGACATGGCGCCCACGAAAATCGTCTCATTGATCTCGTCGCGCAGGGTCCGCATCTCATCCATGCAGGCGCCGATGAGGTGCGTGCTCTGCACGGCGGTATACCCGAGGGAGAGGATCTTGGGGCTCAGGCGCCAGGATTTCCCGTGCTCGTCGATGTAGCCGCTTGCGGCCAGCGTCCGCACGATTCGGAACACGCTGTTCTTGGGCAGGGAGAGATGGTTGGCGATCTCGGTGATCGAACTGCCGTCCTGCCGCGTGCTGAGATGCTCCATCACCCGCAGGGCGCGGTCGAGGTTGGGGATGATGTAAGGAGAGCTGCGGGCAACCCTCGGGGTGGTTCGGCTCGTCATGGAAGATCCTGGCAGGCTACCATCCCTGCGGCGTTGCCTTCAAGCCACCCGAAGCGCGTGCTCACGCCTTCTCCAGCGGCAGGGAGCCGATCCGTGTCCGGGCGAAGAGTTTCTCATTGGAGAGTATCGCGGCCACGAGAATGATCCCCTTGACGATGCTCTGCCAGAAGGTGAGCACGTTCATCATGTTCAGGCCGTTGTCCAGGATCGTCACGATGAGCGCTCCCAGCAGGGTGCCGATGACGGAGCCTTTGCCACCCTTCAGGCTCGTGCCCCCCAGTATGATTGCAAGGATCACGTCGAACTCGAATCCCATGCCGCTGCGGGGATCGCCCGCTCCGAACCGGGAGGCGGTCAGGATGCCGCAGAACGAAGCGAGCGCCCCGACAAAGACGTAGAGGACGAAGACGATGCGCCTGGTGTTGATGCCCGAGAAGAATGCCGCGTTCGGGTTGCCGCCAATGGCGAGGGCGTACTTGCCAAGAAGCGTCTTTTTCTGCAGCANNACGGTGAACAATACCATTAACCAGGCCAGCGAAGGCACCCCCAAAGGAGCGCTCTGGGCGAGCCCGAAGATGGAGGGAGGAAGGTTCGTGACGATGGTGGTCCCGTCGGAGATCACGTAGGCGAGACCCCGGCCGATGTACATCATGCCCAGCGACGCAATAAAGGGAGGGATGTTGAATCGGGCCACGAGTCCGCCGTTGATAAACCCGAAAGCGGTGCCGCCCGCCATCGCGACCAG
>PMDT01000199.1 GCA_003154555.1 Spirochaetaceae bacterium | reverse complement strand
CCCGTCCAGGCCACTCCCGCATCGACGAACCCGACCAGAGTAAGCGGCAGCCACGGAAAGTTCAGAAGCCCGACGTCGGAGTTGCCGAGGATCGGCAGGCGCACCTCCGCGTTGAGCACGGCGATGCGCGAACCGAAGAGCCGGTCGATCTGGAGCACGTCCCCGCCGGCGGCGCCTTCGATTGACGCCATCGAGTAGTACTCGTATCCCCGCACGAGTCCGGGATCCCCGAGGTAGTAGTCGCCGATCAGCGAGTCGTCGGCATCACCGAAATAGCGGCCCTCGTGCAGCGCGCGCACCGCAAAGGCAAAGGGCTTGAGGTAGAGGTAGGCGCGGACATCGGCAATTGCCGTGGCGAAAAGAAGCGAGCCTGCATCGCCGTCGATCTCCAGCCGGTAGCGGTATCCCTTCAGGGGTTCCGTGAAGCCGAAGAAGGAGTAGTCACCGACGTAGGCTGCCCCGATGTGCACGATATCCAGCGGCGGCGGCACGTCGAGTGTGACCATATCACCGCCGACGTAATTGCCCTGCTGAAAGAATGAGACGGGTGCCGTCTGCTCGAACCAGACGTGCNNGACCTGCTGCTGGACGAGCGCCGCGTCGGCTCCGGGAATGGTGATGGCCGCCGTTGGGAGCAGGAAGTCGTTCGTCTGCGGCAGGTGCGCGATATCGATTCCCCAGCCGAAACGGCGCGCGGTGTTTGTATAGGAAATCTGCCCCCCCAGCGTATCGATGGTCCCGTTGACCTGCGCCAGGATGTCCACGAGCTGGTTGCCCGGCACGTCTTGCAGGAGCATTTCCGCCGTGCCTCCCAGCGTCGTGCCCAAGGCTCCGACGCTGAGCCCGATGTCCGTGGCGCTTGCCGAGAGAAGCTGGAACTGGGCGCGGTACGGCACAAGCTCTCCGGCCGGCGCCACGGGGACGACCTGTTCCGCGAGCTCCACGGGAGGCGTCATCGCCCCGTCGTACTGGACCGCACTGCCGACGGCTTCCTGGTCGCGGAGCACGTGCACCTCGTATCCCCGGTTGGTGAAGACGGAAATGGCGAGGCTGCCGGTCCCGGCCGCCACCGACAGGCAGGGGGAAAGCAGCGTGAGCCCGCTCACGCCGGTGGCGACGCGGGTGACCCGGAAGAAAAGCCCGGTCTCCATCTCATAGCGGTACACGTCCGGCACCCCGTCGGGATCCGCCACGAAGTACAGGCTTCTGCCGTCGGGCGAGAAAGCAGGGTTCACGTGCGTGGCCCCGTCCTTGATGGAAACGATGCGTACAGCACCTGTTGCGACATTCATGATCCCGATGTTCATGGAGCCGAAGGAGAGGGCGGCCCTGTCGGTCCTGCCTCCCTGGTCCGTGGCGAACACGAGCGACGCGCCGTCCGGCGACCAGGAGGGCTGCAGGTAGGCCGCGCGCGTCCGCGTGATCTTCGTGAGTCCGCCGCCGGTCGGGTCCAGGAGCCAGATGCCGGCCTCCGCGTTCACGGTCGCCGAGAGAGCGATGCGCGACCCGTCCGGGCTCCAGCTGATGCCCGACACATCGTTGAGGTCACCCAGGGGAATGATCTGGGAAACCCTTCCGCTGCGCGCGTCGGCCAGGGCGATCGCCTCCCTCCCGTTCTGTTCCACGGAGAAGGCAACGGTGCGCGAATCCGCGCTCCATCCGCCCGATGAGTCGATGAAGTGCAGCGCATCGAAATGCTCATCGGTGTCCGTGGAGCCCAGGCTGCGAAGGACGCGGCCCGATGAAGCGTCCGCGATGGAGAGACTGAATGTGAACGGGTCCTTGTGGGAAAACACGCTGATCATCGTTCCGTCGGGACTGATGGATGGGCCGAGCACCGTTCCCGTGCCGATGCCGGCGAGCGTCCTGCCGACCTGCCGTGGCTCGGTGCGCCCGGCGAGCTGGGGGGAAAGCCGGGTGGTAAGTTCGTCCTTCCAGAGCCTTGAAAGCTCGGAGAGACCTTTGACGCCCAGCGCCGACGTGAGCGCCGCGTTCAGACCTCCCGACGCCGCCCCGTTGAAGAAAGCCTTCAGTCCCGGGTCGCCCCAGCGACGGTCGATAAAATCGAGAAGCGCCTGTCCGAAGCGGTACGGAAAATACATATCCGGCCGGGCCGTCATCTGGGAGACGGTGGGCAACGAGTCGTGCAGGAGCGCGTCGCGCATCCACATGGCCGTGAGGGGATCGTCCTTGCCCAGCGACAGGTATTCGGCCATGCCCTCGACCAGCCAGGTGGGGAGGGAGGCTGCTGCTGAGAAGCCCGAGCTTGCTCCTTTCACGAGGCGGAACTGGAACGCATGCACCAGCTCGTGCCCGATGACGTGATCGTCGTCCACGGGGATTCCGGTGAGCGGGAGAAGGATCCTTCCGCCGAGGCTTTCCGTTACCCCGCCTTCACCCGGGGAGATGAGACCGGGCACGGCATTGGCCTGCTGGAAATCGGCAAAGCTGTCGTAGAGGATGATTTTCTGCGGTCCGTCCAGCCCGGCGCCGAACAGCGCGGCATGATGCGCATACCACTTCTCCAGCATCCGTGCGGCGTCCTCCGCCGCCGGCGTGCCCTGCGGGTAGTGATAGATCTGGAAATGCGCTGTGGTGAGCACGAAGAAATCCAGCTTCTTCCAGGTCACCTTGTTGCGGCCGAACTCCTGGGCGGAGACCGCCGACCCGGCGACGACCAGCATGAGGACGATGAGCAGCCTGGCCGCGGAGCTGCCGCGGCGGTGCATATTCCTGCGTGCACCCATTTTCGTGCCAGAAAAGAAGATCAACCGTCGGAACGGCTCAGGTCAAGGCCGTCGGTGCCGGTGGATTTCCACAAAAGGAATGAATTCAGTACTATTTAACGATGCCCGAGACCCCTGTCACCGAGGAACTGGTACGCAATGCGCTGCGGACGGTCGAGGAGCCGGAGCTGCACCGCGACCTGATCACGCTGGACTTCGTGCGCGACATCGCGATCAAGGGGCGTGACGTCGGGTTCACCATCACGCTCACCACTCCCGCCTGCCCGCTGAAGGACCAGATCCGCGACGAAAGCGAAAAGGCGATCCGCCGCCTCGTGCCGGGTGTGGGCGCCATCGCTATTGCCTTTGATGCGCGGGTGCGCGCCGACAAAAGGATCGAGGAAAAGATCCACCTCCCGATCCGGACGATCATCGCCGTAGGCAGCGGCAAAGGCGGCGTGGGAAAATCCACCGTCAGCGTGAATCTTGCCGTCGCGCTCGCCCAGTCGGGTGCCTCCGTCGGGCTGCTGGATGCGGACGTCTACGGCCCGAACATCCCCACGCTCATGGGCATCGACCAGCTCCCGCCGCCGGACGGTGAGACGCTCGTGCCCGCCGTCGCCTTCGGCGTGCGCGTCATGAGCATGGGCTTTCTCATCGGGGCGGAGGAGGCGCTCGTGTGGCGCGGTCCGATGATCCACGGCGCGCTGCGGCAGCTCCTGACCGAGGTGGCATGGGGGGACCTCGACTACCTCGTGGTGGACCTGCCGCCGGGCACGGGGGACGCGCAGCTCAGCGTCGCGCAGCTCGTGCCGCTCACCGCGGGCGTCGTGGTGACCACGCCACAGCTCCTGTCCGTGAGCGACGCGCGGCGCGGTGTCGCCGCCTTCCAGAAGCTCGGCGTGCCCGTGCTGGGAATCGTGGAAAACATGAGTGGCGACATGTTCGGCTCCGGCGGCGGCGAGCGCGCCGCCGCTGAGCTCCAGGTGCCCTTCCTCGGCACGATCCCGATGGACGCGCGCGTTTCGCGGATGGGTGACGGGGGAACGCCACCTGTCTCGAGCGCAGAAGCCTTCCCGGCCGCCGAGGCCCTGCGGACGCTGGCGCGCCGCATCGCCGCCGGCATCAGCGTGCACCAGTTCCAGAACAACGGGGGCGGACGATGAAGATTGCAGTCGACATTACTCGCGCGGATCCCCGCACCGGCGCCGCGGCGCACGTGCAGCGCTTCGAGGTGGAAGCGGAGCCCACGGAAAGGGTGCTCGACGTGCTCCTCTTTATCCGCAACACCATGGACGCGACGCTTGCGTTTCGCTCGAGCTGCGCCCACGGTGTCTGCGGATCCGATGCGATGCGGATCAATGGCAAGGAGCGCCTTGCATGCAAGACACTCGTGCGCGACGTGAGCGGGGATGTTCCCCTGCCTGTCATCAGCATCGAGCCCCTGCGCCACATGCCCGTGCAGCGCGACCTCGTCGTGGACCAGACGGAGTTCTTCCAGCGCGCGCGCACCGTGGCGCCGTACCTGCTTCCTGCCTCGGAAGGCGCCCCGGCGGACGGCCGGGAGCGGCTGCAGTCCGCGGAGCAGCAGGCGCAGTTCGAGGACGCGACGAAATGCATCAACTGCGGCGCCTGTTTCTCCGCNNGCCGGACGGCATCTGGGGATGCGAGAATCATTTCGAATGCACCCGCGTCTGTCCGCGCGAGATCAAGGTCACGAAGCTCATCAATCTCATGAAACGCCGGGTGACCCAGGAGCGCACGCGCCGGGGAGAAGTCGTGCACGAATCCGCGGAGAAGGGGGCATAGGTGGGAGACACGCAGGCCCCCGAGAGGCTGCCACCGTGGTTCAAGGTGCGCCTCAACACCAGCAAGAGCTATGGCGCCATCAAGAGCCTCGTACAGAGCGAAGGGCTGCACACCGTCTGCCAGGAGGCGCGTTGCCCCAACCTCCACGAATGCTGGGGCACGCACGGCACGGCAAGCTTCATGATCCTCGGCGACACATGCACGCGGCGCTGCCGGTTCTGTGCGGTGGGCACGGGCCTGCCGGGAACGGTGGATATCCTGGAGCCGATGAAGGTGGCCGCGTCCGTCATGAAGATGGGCCTGAAGCATGTCCACGTGACCATGGTGAACAGGGACGACCTGCCGGACGGCGGGGCCTCCGCGATGGCCGCCACGGTACGTGCCATCAAGGCCCGCGCGCCGGAGTGCTCGGTGGAAGTGCTCACGTCGGATTTCATGGGCTCGCGGGACGCAATTGCCGCGGTGGTTGAAAGCTCACCCGACATCGTGAGCCACAACGTCGAGACGGTGCGAAGGCTCACGCCCCGGGTCCGCTCCCGCTCCACCTATGAGCGATCGCTGCTTTTCCTGCGCATCGCCCGTGAACTGGACCCGAAGGCCGTCACCAAGTCGAGCCTCATGCTCGGGCTGGGAGAAACGCGCGACGAGATTCTCTCCACGATGGACGACCTGCGCGCGAAAGACGTCGACATCGTGAATCTCGGGCAGTACCTCCAACCCACGCGCAACAATATCCCCGTGCAGCGCTACTGGACCCCGGACGAGTTCGCCTCCCTGCGTGAAGCGGCACTCGAACGTGGATTCCTGCACTGCGAAGCGGGTCCGCTCGTGCGCTCCTCGTACCACGCCGGCGAGCAATACGAAAGCTTCCGGCAGAACCTCCAGCGTGCCCGCGCGCAACGGGCGTGATCGGGACATCGCGTCGGACTCCCGGCAGGAACCCGCACACCAACCCGCTCCACACCGTCATCGCAACGCGTGAGCTGGGGCAGGGAATCTTCATCCTGCGCCTCGCCCGGGAAGGAATGCACTTTCGCGCGGGTCAGTGGATCAATGTCGGAATCCCCGGCACCGGGGAGCAACGGGAGTACAGCATCTATTCCCCGCCATCCGCGGATCATCTGGACGTGCTCATCAAGGAGATTCCGGGCGGTGAGGTTTCTCCGGCCCTGCACCGCTGCCGCCCGGGAGAACGGGTCGAGATAGACGGTCCGCACGGCGCATTCACACTCGTGGAAGGGCTCCGCGCCGCGCCGCACTACCTCTTTTGTGCATCAGGAACAGGCGTGTCACCGTTCCACAGCTTCGTCGCGGAGTCTCCCGCGATCGACTATGTCCTGCTGCACGGGGTACGGCATCATGCCGAGCTCATGGAGCCCGGAGCATTCGCCCCTTCCCGGTTCGTGCCGTGCATCAGCAGGGAGGGCGCGCAGCCGGGCGAGCACCAGGGTCGGCTCACAACCTACCTTGGCGAACACCCCGTTGACCCCTCCACGTATTGCTACCTCTGCGGCAACAGCGACATGATCTACGAATCATTTTCCCTCCTGACGCGTTTCGGCGTTCCGCGGGAGCAGATCTTCGCCGAGATCTATTTCTGATCTGACTGGACTTTGAAAGACAGAGCCGCGCGCAGTATTATCTCCTCATGGCTCGGGTTGTCGTGGCATTCCTTGCAAGCGTCGCCTGCGCCAGCCTCGACGCGCAGATTGAGAAAAGGCACTACCGGGAAACGAACGGCAGCAGGGTCTCCGCCGTGGAGTACACGGTGAACAGGGCAGGCGGGCAGATCAATCTGCGATCGACCGGCGGCACCACGGACGATGAGATACAGTGGGCGCCGGGCACGGGCACGATACTCTGGAAGGAAACGAACGGCCGCGTCGGCACCGACCTCACGGGCGAGCGAAAAGGCGATATGATCCACGTCACCGGAAGGCTTCGGGGCAAGGAGATCGACAAGGAGATCCACGTCGATGGGGCACCCTGGTACCAGATATTCGGTCCGATCGTGAATGATCTCCTCCCTGCTGACGCGCAGCAGCGGGAGTTCTGGGTCGTCAATCCCGACGACCTTGCGCCGCACAAGATGCTCGTGCGACGGGCGGGCGCGGAGCTTCTGGCATTCCGTGGTTCGCGCATCGAGACGAACAAGATACACTTCTCGCCGGCAGGAATGCTCGCGGGTTTCTGGGGCGCGGACTTCTGGTACAGGCAGCAGGACGGGGAATGGATCTATTCGCGGCTGCCGGAAGATGGCGGGATGACGATCAATGAGCTCCAAGAGCCCGGCAGGTAGGAGCGGGTCGGAAAAGAAGCGCTGGGACGCCCTCGATGATCTTCGGGGCATCGCGGTGCTTGCCATGATTCCCGTGAACGTGGCAGCCCCTTTCAGTGCCATTCCTGCGTGGTTCAAGCATGCCCCGGCGAACGGGCTTGCGTTCGCGGATTTCATCCTTCCCTGCTTCCTCTTCTCCCTCGGGCTTTCCGCGTCGTTCTCATTCGGCGCACGGGTCCGGGAAAAGGGATTCGCCAGAACTCTTCTCCATGCCTTCATCCGCTACGCGGTGCTCTTCGCCTTCGGCACCATCGGTATGCTCCTCGTGGACCACTCAAGCCGCTGGGAGATCCTCCAGATGCTGGGAGCGACCGGCCTCTTCTCCTTTTTCTTCATGCTCCTCCCGCCGTGGTTCCGTCTCGGTGCGGCGGCGCTTATGCTCTCCTGCGTGGAGATACTTCGCCCCCTGGGCCTGGGCACACTCATCAATGGCTGGTACGACTCGGGGCTCGGCGGGCCCTGGGGAACTTTCAGCCTGTCGTTCCTGATCATCGTCGCATCGGTGTTGGGCGAGCTCATCCGGGATGCCGATGCGCGAAAGCGGCTGATGTATGCGTCAGGATTCGCGGGAGCCATGATTGTCGCCGGCCTTGCCGCCGCCATTTTCCTCCCCTTCTCAAAACATCTCCTGTCCCTGAGTTACATCCTCTTCACCGGGGGCGTGTCCGCCGCGGTTCTTGCGTTGCTCGTGGCGATCACCGAGATGTGGAAGGGAAGCCTCGGATTCGTCAGGAGCGTCGGCCGCAATCCGCTGATTCTCTACATGCTCCATGCCGTGCTCGGCGTGCTTGCGCTCACGGTCGCCGGCGCCGATGCCGTGGCCATCGGGGCCTGGGGCGCATGCGCCATCGTGATGGCCGTCTGCATCGTCGCCGCCTGGGCACTGGACGCGAAGAAGCTCTACGTGCGGCTCTGAGCCGCCGTCCGATCGCGCCCCTTCATGCGTCGATCCGTGGCACCCAGAGGCGACGCTTCATGTCGACGCTCCCGTCCTCTTTCACCTTGACGCCATCCCTTTGCAGGGCCGCTTTCTGCTGCTCGAATCCCGCCCCGCGCGGCAGTGAGATCGATCCACGGCTGTTGATGACCCTGTGCCAGGGCAGGCGCTCCTTGCGGGAAAGCGAATGGAGGATGCGCGCGACCTGCCGGGCGGCGAGCGGGCTTCCTGCCACGGCGGCAACCTGGGCGTAGGTGGCGACTTTTCCCCGCGGTATGGACCGAATGACGGCAAGAGCCCGGACAGTGAAGGGCGCATATGGCTTCGGCGTGGCCATGCGCCCATGATAGCGGGGCCATCGTGTCTCGTCAGCCAGCCGGTCTTTTCCGCCACCAGCTTTCTGGCCGTCTCCCTGATCGCGCTGCTCTTCTTCAACGAGCCGTTGATGCCGCTGAAGATCGTGGGGCTGGCCGTCATTATCGCGGGCATGGTGCTGGTGGTCGGATAGCAGGTTGGCCCTCCCGCGGTTATACTTGCGGGGGGGACCACGTGGCAAAGACGAGGATCGTTATTACCGGTTCCACGCGCGGCGTGGGGCTGCGGATGGCCCGGGAGTTTCTCTCCCGGGGGTGCGCGGTGATGGTTTCGGGAAGGACCTGGCAGGCGGTCGATTCCGCCGTCGCCCAGCTGAAAGAGCAGGTGCGGGACGCTGACGTGCACGGCCACCCGTGCGACACCGGGAACTACACCCAGGTCGAGGCATTGTGGGCAGCCGCCGCACAGGAGTTCGGCGGCGTGGACCACTGGATCAACAATGCCGGCATCGGGCAGGCCGCGGCCCCGCTCTGGGAGCTCGCTCCCGACGAGATGGAAGCGGTCATCCACACGGACGTGCTGGGCATCCTGTACGGCGCGCGGGTGGCAATGCGCGGCATGTCACCTGCCCGGAGCGGAACGATCTGGTTCATGGAGGGGTACGGTTCAGACGGCAGGATCATGAAGGGCATCGCGGTGTACGGCGCAGCAAAGAGGGCCGTGCGGTACGCAGCCCACGCGCTGGCGGTGGAGGCAAAGGGCATGGGGGTCACAATCGGCACCCTGAGCCCGGGCATCATGGTGACTGACTTCACCCTGTCGAAGCTGGATCGAAGCGATGCAGCGGCCTGGAAGAGGACGCGTGCAGTCTTCAACATCCTTGCCGACACTCCCGAGACCGTCGCGGCATTCTTCGTGCCCCGGATACTGGCCGCGCGAAAAAATCGGACGCACATCGCCTGGCTTACAAATGGAAAGATCATGTTCCGCTTCATGACGGCGGGCATCGCAAAGCGCTCCGTCATGCCGGAGTGACAGGGAGCGCACCCGGGGCGGGGCTCCCGGCACGCTGGCGGGTCGGACAAGTTTATTGAGCACGTCCCGGCCGTTTGCCGAAAATGGCGTCGTGGGCACGATCAGCTGTGTGCTGGTAGCGCGCCCGCGACTTTGGATCTTTACTTCGTGTAGCCGATCTGCATGATGAAAAGCGGGACTTCTTCCTTTGGGAGGTTCGCGGCCGCCGTCACCGCGGCCGGGGTCACATTAAACATGACAATCGACGCGAGCTTGAGTCCGCCCGCCACCAGTCCGATGTTCTCAGCCCCGTAGCTGGCCGTGCCGATTGCCATTTCCCTGCCCGCCGCGGCGTTGCCCTTGACGAACACGGGAAGCTTCGTGGTGTCGCAGGTGAAAAGCACCATGAACGCCGCCGTGGCGATGTTCTCGGTGGTGATGCTCCCGCGCGCATCCTTCGTGGAGACCTGCTTCAGGAGGTTGTTCTCAGGAACGTAGCGATACACACCCTTTGCGGTCAGCACGTAGAGATTGATGTAATTGACATCGCCCGAAACCGGGAACGTGCCGCCTGCCTTGGAGGCCGAGGAGACCGCATCGGCGCTGTCCTTCATCCCATTGCCCGCCCAGACAATCGTCGACAGGTCCGCCAACGACACGTCCCGCTGTACGAACGCACGTGCGGCTGTCCGTGCCCTGATGGCGTCAAGCAGGTCCACGCCCAGTTTGGCGGGCGGCCGGGACAGGGTGATGTCCTGGGAGAAGAGCGCCGCGGCGCTCATCGCAAGAACAACGACCAACAGAATCTTTCTCAT
>PMDT01000336.1 GCA_003154555.1 Spirochaetaceae bacterium | reverse complement strand
TCGCGGCGGGCGGCGCGCCTTCGTTCTGTCCTGACCGGCGCGGGCTGGGCGGGATCACAGCCCGGCACGTCGGGGATTCTGCCGCGTCGGGGGATGCTCTGGCGATCGAAATACTCGCCGGATGCGGGCGACAACTCGGCCGGGGACTGGCGATGATCATCGACATCATCAATCCGCAGAGGATCGTGATCGGCAGCATCTTCACGCGTTGCGAGTCATTCCTCAGGCCGGCGATGGAAGCGGAGATCGGGCGGGAAGCCCTTCCCGGCGCGGCGCACGTCTGCGAGGTCGTTCCCGCCGCACTGGGCGAGGGGATCGGAGACTATGCGTGCCTCTCTGTCGCGATGGACGGCCTTTTGCGGGACGGGGCACTGCGGGACGGAGAAAAAAAAGCATGACACAACTCACGGAGCTCATCCAGCGCTACCCCGTCCTTGCGGAATGCCGGGGCCAGATACAGGATGCCGCTGATGCTCTGATTGCCTGCTTTGCCGCGGGCGGAAAGCTGCTGGTATGCGGGAACGGGGGAAGCGCCGCGGACGCCGACCATATCGTAGGGGAGCTGATGAAGGGCTACCTGAAGCCACGCCCGCTGGCGCAGGATGTGCAGGCGCTTCTGCGCGCGGCTGACCCCGCACTCGGCCCTCAGCTTGCCTCCGCGCTGCAATCCGGTCTTCCCGCCATGAACCTCGCGGCACATACGGCGCTTTCCACAGCATTTGCCAACGACGTGAATGCCGCGCTTTTCTATGCCCAGGCGGCGCTCGGCTATGGAAAGAAGGGAGACGTGCTCCTGGGCATCAGCACGTCGGGCAACGCGATGAACGTGCGCGCGGCGCTCGTCGTCGCACGGGTCTGCGGGATGACGACCATCGGGCTGTCGGGTCAGGGGGGAGGGACGATGGCACCCCTCTGTGACATCCTCATCAGTGTTCCCGCGCGGAAGACCTTCGAGATCCAGGAGCTGCACCTGCCGGTCTACCATTGTCTTTGTGCGACGGTGGAGGAGCACTTTTTCGCATGAAAACGCTTTCGATCGTCAAGCTCGTCGCCGGCGGAGAGGGACTGGCATTCCTGGACGGCAAGGCCGTCTTCGTTCCCGGCGTCCTTCCCGGCGAGCTCGTCGACGTGACGATCGACGAACATCACCGGGATTTCGACAGGGCCGTGCTTGCGGCCGTCCTGCAGCCATCGCCCCACCGCGTGACGCCCGGCTGCCGCTACGCAGGCTCGTGCGGGGGATGCGACTGGCTGCATATCAGCTATGAAGAGCAGCTTCGGCAGAAGGTGTCCATTGCGCGCGAGGCGCTGCGCCGCACGGGGAGAATCGAGCGGGAGGCACTGGAGATCGCGCCGTCTCCGGCCTTCGCCTCGCGCAACCGCGCGCAGGTCCATCGCGCGGAGGCGGGATTGGGCTACATGGGCGTGGGCTCCCATCGGCTNNGTCGCCGGGCGCGAGATCCTCTTTTCGGTCGGCTGCTTCTTCCAGTCTAATCTCGCGGTGCTCCCGGCGCTCGTGACCTGGGCCCGCGAAGGTCTGCTGGGCGACGTCGCGGCAGACCTGTATGCCGGTGTCGGGCTTTTCGGCGCATTTCTCTCGGAGAGCTTTTCGCGCATCATCTGTGTCGAGTCCAGCGCAATGAGCCTTTCCTACGCGCGGCGCAATGTGCCGGGCGCCGCGAACGAGTTTCATCCCATGAGCGTCGAGGACTGGATCGCGGGAGGGGCCCCCGCGGGACGCACGCCGCTGGACGCCGTTGTGGTCGACCCGCCCCGGACCGGGCTCGGCCCCGCGGTGCGCGCGTGGCTGCGGGAGGCGGCGCCGCGCAGGCTCGTGTACGTCTCCTGCAATCCCGTGACACTTGCGCGCGACCTCGGCGAGCTTGTAGCGGGCGGCTTCGTCCTGGACGATCTGCGTCTTTTCGATTTCTATCCCCAGACCTCTCACGTGGAGGCAGTCGCGAAGCTGCGGAGCCCGGCGTGAAGAAGCCCGAGCTCCTGGCGCCCGGAGGAAGCTTCCTGTCGGCAGTCGCCGCGCTTTCCGCCGGGGCCGACGGCGTCTATCTCGGCTTGAAGGATTTCTCCGCACGCAAGGCCGCGCAGAACTTCACTTTCGAGCAGCTCCGCCGCATCCGGCAGCTCGCGGCTGACAAGGACCGGCGCATGTACGTCACCGTGAACACCATCGTCCGCGAATCGGAGATGGACGCGCTGGAGGAGGCCCTCGCGCTGCTCCAGGCGCTGGAGGTCGACGGCATCATCGTCCAGGACCTCGGGGTGTGCGATCTTCTTTCGCAGAGCTTTCCCGGTCTGCCCATCCATGCCTCGACGCAAATGGCGCTGCACAACGAGGCCGGTCTGCGCGTGGCGAAGGAGCTGGGGATCCGGCGTGTCATCCTTTCCCGCGAGCTCCCGCTCTCTCGCATCAAGGAGCTTCGGGATGCCGTCCCGGACATCGAGCTCGAGGTCTTCATCCACGGCGCACTCTGCTACAGTTTCTCCGGTCTCTGCCTGGCCTCCTGGGAGCTCACCGGGCGATCCGGCAACCGGGGCGACTGCGCGCAGATCTGCCGCAGCCTGTTCCGTGAAGAAACCGGTGGCGCATATGGGCGGGAAGGTCATTTCTTTTCCTGCCGCGACCTTTTCCTGGGCCGGGAAGTGCTGAAGCTCGCTGCCGCGGGCATCGATTCCCTGAAGATTGAAGGTCGCATGAAGTCGCCCGAGTACGTGTTTAACGTGACGCGGCTGTACAGGGAAATCATCGACCAGGGGGACGCGCTGTCGGAGAAAGAATACGACGGGCTCTCTCGTCGGGCCGAGCTCGGCTTTGCGAGGGAAAAGACGACCGGCTGGCTCCATTCCCCTCATGGCACAGCGCTCATCCAGAAGGAGTTCCCGGGGCACCGGGGAGCGCGCCTGGGCGACGTCTCTTCCCTGCAGGGGCGGGACATCACGCTCCGACTCGAAGGCGACCTCTCCCTGCGCGACGGGGTCGCCTATTTCACGGAAGGCCGTCGCGAGCCCATTGCCTTCTCCGTGTCTCTCATCCGCAAGGCGGGCCGCGAAGTTCATATCGCGCGCACGGGGGACGTGGTGTCGTTTCCGATCCCCCTCGACGCCGGACCGGTCCTTCCCACGATCGGTCAGGAGATCCGGCATCTCTCAT
Organism: Spirochaetaceae bacterium; assembly: GCA_003154555.1. Taxonomy (GTDB): domain Bacteria; phylum Spirochaetota; class Spirochaetia; order SZUA-6; family Fen-1364; genus Fen-1364. Next base: position 6,327 of record PMDT01000336.1, on the reverse strand, counting down.
CGCGGTCCCTCGATCTTCCCCAGCCGCGGGAGGCGAGCTTTCCTCTCTACAAGGTGCCGATCGACCTCGATGTCTCTCTCTCCTCCGACGGCGCACTGAGCTTCCTGCCTCAGGGAGGAACGCCTTTTGCGTGCACCGTGACGATCGATCGTGCAGCCCGGCCGCGGCCTTTTGCCCCGATCCTCGCCGCACTCCTTGCGGAGTCGGGGGATTCTCTTTATCGACCGGGGAAAGTCACGTTCCTGAACAAGAGCGGCATCGCCGATGACCGCATTTTCGTTCCCCCATCCGAGCTGAAGAAAGCCAAGAACGATTATTACGAGTTCCTCCGTCACAACCAGCCCCGTGTCGGCAGAACCACGCCGGCCGCAGCCCTTGCGCCGACCGGGGATTTCTCTCCCTCGCCGCTTGGAGCGCAGGATCTGGAAATGCTGGCACATCGAGAGCGCCTGGTGCCCGAAGGGATGTCCCCTGTCCCTTTTGTCGGAAACGATCCGGGCATTCTTTCCATTGAGCAGCTCCCGGATCTCGCCGGTTTCCGTTGGCTCCCGATGCCCCCGGTGATTGCCGCCGTGAAGGAATGGAGCGCATCGCTTGAGCGACTTGCGCAGACGCACCCGCAGACCAGGATCGCGTGCGGTCTGAACAACCTCTCCCATTTCGACATTGCCCGCATGCTGGGAAGCACGCCGAACGTCTGGTTCTTCGTTGATTTCTTCCTTTATGCGGCCAACCGCCGCGCCGTCGATCTTGCCGCCCGGCTCGCGCCTCGCCTGTTGTTCGCCTACGAATGGATCGAGGACGCGGCCGCAACGGACCCATCCGACACCGAACACCGGTCCACGGGTCGAGTCTCGACGGTGCGGATCGGGGGCGATTTCAGGCCGCCGCTGTTCTATGGCTTTGGCTGCTTTGCCCGCCACGTCCTTTCCAACGGAACATGCAGCGACACCTGCCCGAAGGATTTCCAGCGCTCGCTGCGGCAGGGGGGCAATCCATTCTCGGTCGTTATCCGCGACTGCGTTACCTACGTTTTCGCGGCACCGACGTGACGGGCACCACTTGGTGAGCCTGAAGCAATACTTTGCCCGTCTTCCCCTCACCGACCGCATCACGTATGCGATCGAGCTGCGATCGGCCGTCTTCTACGGAATCTTCACGGGCCTCGCGATCCCTCTCATACCCATCGTCGCGCGCCGCATCGGCATGAGCCCGGAGGCGATCACCATCATGGTGACTTCGCAGTTCGCCGGCGCGCTCCTGGGGGTTTTTGCCGGTCGGCTTGCCGACCGGGGGAAGAAGATGCCCTGGGCGGTCTGGCCGAATGTCGCGGCGCGCGGGCTCATCGGGCTTCTTGCCTTCGCCTCGACGCCGCTGTCGTACCTCCTGATCGCGTCAGGTTTCTATACCATCATCAACCTGAGCGGGCCCGCGTACAGCAGCATCATGCGGACGAACTACAGCGACGCGCACCGTGGAAAGCTGATGGGCAACGTGCGCATCCTCGTGGTCATCGTATCCGCGTCCTTTTCCTCTATCGCCGGCATCATCCTTGCCGCCGACGAGGCGATCGTGCGGTGGCTCTTTCCCGTCGCCGCGCTTTTCGGTGTGCTCTCGAGCTTGACGTTCGGCACGATAAAGGTCCGCAAGGGGCCGCTGCTTTTCGCCGCACGGGCGCCCCGGCCGGCGCGCGCCACCCTGGGCATGCTCCGCCGCAACCGTCTCTTCCTCGGGTTCCTGGGGCTCATGTTTCTCTGCGCATTTCCCGACAAGTTCTCCGTGTCACTCGAGCCGATCTGGATGGTTGATGTCCTGCACCTGAGCTACGGGGAGGCAAGTCTCATCCTGGGCACCGTCATGTCGCTGGCGAGCGTCGTCGGGTACTGGTTCTGGGCGCGGGCCTTGAAGAGAGCCAACCCGTTCCTGCTCCTCGCGCTCGTCGTCATGCTGTTTGCCGGGCGCTTCTTCGCCATGGCCCTCACGCGCACGGGTCCGCAGCTCCTTGCCATGAGCATCCTCTCCGGCCTGACGAATGCCGGATGGGACCTCGTGCCGCTCTTCTGCATGATCGCCCTGTCGGACATGGGCAACTTCTCCATGTATTTCGGTCTGAACACGACGTTGTACGGCGTGCGCGGGCTGCTCGGTCCCACGATCGGGACCTGGCTCTACGCCTCCGGCACCTTGTCCCTGCATGGCATGTTCTGGCTCATTGGCGGACTGCTGTCGGTCGGCGCCGTGTCCATGTTCTTCTTCTCCCGGCTGCGCGCGGTGCGCGCAGCCCTGACCCCGGACGCCCGGGAGGCGCTGCGGCGCTGAGCCCCGGCAATTGACCGGCGCGCGCGGCGGGTTTAGCATCACGGCATGAACCTACATGCAGAAGAGCTCCGCACGTTGATCCAGGGTGAAGGCGCGCGCCTGCGCGGTATCGGCGCGACGGAAGCCGCAGCGCCCCGCGCGCCGGGGAAGTGGAGCCGCAAGGAGGTGGTCGGTCACCTTATCGACTCGGCGATGAACAATCACCAGCGCTTCGTGCGCGCGCAGCTCGTCGATTCACTTGATTTCCCGGGGTACACGCAGAGCGAATGGGTGGGCTGCCAGGGCTACACAGCGGAAGACTGGGACGAGCTCATTGCACTCTGGGTCGCCGTCAACCGGCATATCGCACACGTCGTGGAAAGAATCCCCCCGGCGAAGCTTTCGGTGCCGTGCCGCATCGGCGCAGGCGCCATCATGACCCTCGACGCGCTGGTGGCCGACTACCTGCGCCACGTGCGCCACCACCTGGAGCAGATCTAGCTATTTCCCCGCCTGCGCCTGCAGATCGCGGGCCCGCGCGGCGAGTGCCGCATTGTCGGGCGCAAGATCGGCGGCGTGGCGCGCATAGATTGCTGCCTTGCGGAAGTCATGCTGCGACGCCAGCAGGTTGGAGAGCGACACGAGTGCTTCTGAATTGTCGGGGTTGGCCTGCAGCGCGCGACGGAGGTCGGTTGCCGGGTCGGTGGAACCCGCCGTAGCGCGGATGGTGTACAGATCGGAGCGCAGCGCGGCGTCCGCCTGCGGCAGCGCCGCATCCACAACGGCGAGCGCCTTCTGTCCCTGTCCCGATGCGCTGAGGGACCGCGCTTCCAGAGCCACCCCTGCCGCCGCTGCGCCGCGCGATTCCATCTCCCGGGCGAAATCCACTGCGCGCGTGTGATCGCCCATCCCGGTTGCCATCATCCATGCCAGGCGAAGGTCGGCGGTGGTGCGCGTCGCTTCGGGTATCCGGTCGAGATACGAAGCTGCGTCATTGAAGCTCCCTGACTGCACCGCCTGGCGCAGGAGCAGGGAGAGGGTTGAATGCCGCGCGGGCTCGATTGCGAGTGCCCGGGTGAGCGCCGCTACACCCGCCGACACTCTACCCGTTTCCAGGAGAATCCTGCCCTGCAGCTCGGGGAAACCGGGATCCGCGGGATAGCGAGACCGCGCGTCCTGGAGAATCTGCATTGCCTGGTTGGCATTTCTTCCGCGCTCGTAGACGATTCTCGCCTTTTCAAGAATGGCAACCGGCTCGTCCGGTGCAAGCTGGAGGAGCGCATCGAGGATGCGCGTTGCCTGGTACCAGTTGCCCTGGGCATCCATCGCTTCCGCCCGGAGAAGGGCGAAATGGGGATCGTCCGGCGCAATGAGGAGACCCTGGGCGGCAGCATCAGCGGCCTGGCCGGGTTTTCCGGCCGCCAGGTAGGCGCGCGCAAGAACATCGAAGCGTATCGCGGAAGGCATTGCCGCGGCAAGCTTCTCGATCAGGGCAAGCTCGGTTGATACCGTGCCGCCCGCGAGGATGAGAGTGGAAAGCGCGACAGCGGCAGGGTAAAAGTCCGCCGCCCTGCTCCACGAAGTCTCCAAGAGAACGCGGGCCCTGACAGGTTGACCGCGGAGAAGCATCATGCGACCCCGCAGGTAGGGCACCAGAGCCGAGGCGCCGACGACGCCTTCCACCTGGGCAAGGGAAGTGTCCAGGCCGGCAAGCGTCGCCTCATCCGCCGGCGTCGGCTGATCCAGGGTATGCAGCGCGGTATTCACGTCGGCGATGAAGGGGAAAGCGGCAATGGCGGCATCCTCCGATGCGGGGGCAGTCGCGGCAAAAGGGCTGTCCAAAGCGGGCAGAAGCTTGTTCCAGAGGCCGGCAGCGAAGTCGAGGATGCCCGCGGCGCGGTCGTCGCCCGCGATTCCGAGCTGGCCCAGGAAGCGCGCGGCGTCGCGCAGGCTCTGGGGCGAGCCGATCGCCGCAAGCAGTGCGGCCGCCGTCACCTGCGAGTCGATACGGGCCTTTTCATCGTCGACCGGCCGCGTGGCAGTGCCCGCGCAACCCGCGAGAATCAGAGCCGCCACGATCAGGGCCGCGGCGCCCGGTCTCACCGCAGCGCCTCCGGGCCCTTGGCGGCCGTGATGATCGGTCCCAGCGGGACGGTAACCATGTAGTAGTCGTTGGATGCGTTCCACATCGTGAATCCCGAACCGGCTCCCTCCAGGCTCCCGTTCACCTGGTTCAGGAGATAGGTCGAATACACGGCGGGCGTGAAGCTGGTCTCCCCACCCAGGCGGAATGCCTGCACGTAGGGTCGAATCACGCTTCGTCCCTCCACGATGTAGGCCGAGCGTTTCGTTCCTTCCTGGTAGATGTACTTGGCGCGGGGAAGATACTCCATCGAGCCCAGGAAATCCCGTGGGAAATGGGACGGGTAGAACATCGGCTGGATGACATCGACGTAACGCGAATACATCTCGATATTCTGGGCCACCCAGTTGGAGATGCGCGCCCAGCCGCAGTAGCCGTAGACGTCTGTGGAGATGGGGATGGTGAGGCTCTCCCGCGCTTTTGCAAGGAAGGATTCCAGCGCCTCCATCTTGCCCATGCCCGGCTTTCGGTATCGCCACGTGATGCCGCCGATGTCGCCGTCTGATGGGAAGCGGATGTAGTCGAACTGCACCTCGTCGACGCCCTTGTCCTGCAGCTCCCGCGCGATATCGATGTTGTAGTCCCAGACGTGCTCGGAGTACGGGTCGACCCAGTATTCGCCCTGGTAGGTCGTCTCTTCGCCCGTGTCCGCGTTCACGGACGTCTTCAGGTAGCGCCATGGACCCTTGATCGCCTTGTTCCATGCGGCCCAGGTGAAATTGTCGGAGTTGTAAAGCTGCTTGTCGCGGAAGACGACAATGCGCCCGATGATGTACAGCCCGTTGTCGTGGGCCGTCTTCACGATGTCTTCAATGGAGAATCTCTTCTGGATGGCCCCGATTCGTTTGGGCTCTGCAAGCGACGTGTCATAGGTGAGGTAGCCGTTGTCGTCCTTGAAATCCACCACGAAGGCGTTGAGACCCTGCGCTTTCAGGAAGTCGATGTGGGACTGCAGCTTCTTGCCCGATCCGAAGAAGGAGGAGACATAGATGCCGTACTTGTTGGCGGCCTTTGACAGCCGCGCGGCCTTGTCGTCCGGGAGCGCGGTCTGGCTCTGGAAGGTATCCACCATCTTCCAGTCGCTGCCGGACGGGTACTCCCAGCGCGCTGTGTCGGTGCGCGCCGTGAGCTCCCAGGCGTCCGTGGGCGATGCGCGACTGAAGCCGATGTCCCTGATGGGCGTCGAATACGGGCCCGGCGGCGGGTCATTGCGATCCACGGTCTTCCCGCCCTTGCGGTAGACGAAAAGACCCTTGCCGAAACCGAGGCTGAACCAGATGCGGTTGGTGTCCGTGGGGTCGTAAGCCAGTGAAGCGATCTCCTCATACGTGCCGCCGCCGAGCTTCAGCGGCGCAAGGGGCTCGGAGAGGGATATCCACGACTTTCCCCTGTTCAAACTCTCGAAGAATCCGTGGAACGAGGTGCCCACGCTGATGACGTCGGGATTGCCGGGTGACAGGGCGATGCAGGTGAGCTGGTCGTTCGCCCTGATGGGATCCTTCAGATCCACCTTCTCCCAGGAAAGCCCCCCATCTCCCGACAGGAAGACCGTGTCCAGCGTGGAGATGCCGATGCGGTCGTTGTTCAGGGGATCCACGGCGAAGCCGGTGATGATCGGCGGCATGTCGTGCAGGAAGGGATACACCGCGCGCGTNNTCCAGGTTGCCCCGCCGTCGATGGACACGAGGATGCCTTCATCGTGGGAGATGCGCCAGATAGACCCGCTTGCCGTCCGATAGATGCGGTCCGGGGCGAATCTGGTTTCCAGGGGAACAGGCGCTTTCTTCGGTGCCGCCGCGGGGGTGCCCTCCTGGGCGCTCAGGAACGTGACGATGCCGGCGGAAGACAGGAACATCACCGCCACGGCGATGATGAGGAGGCGCCGC
>PMDT01000111.1:477-3229 GCA_003154555.1 Spirochaetaceae bacterium | reverse complement strand
CTGACGTGTGTTGGGAAAAAGGAAGTTCGGCCCTGTTCGCCGCGGCGCTCGCGCGCCGCGGCAGGGGCCCATTTCCTTGTTGATCGGGGAAAATGGGAACGGTGGGAAGGAAAGCGCGAGTCCTTCCCGTGAATATCCCCGACAGCACACAGGGCAGCAATGCTGGAGGCACGGATGCCTCCAAATGTAGTCAAGGAGGGTCACATGATTATCAATCACAACATGAGCGCTCTGTACGCGAACAGGCAGGTCAAGTTCAACGAGATTGACCTGAACAAGGACATCCAGAAGCTGTCCACCGGGATGCGGATCAACGGCGCGGGCGACGACGCGTCGGGTCTTGCGGTGTCGGAAAAAATGCGCTCGCAGATCCGCGGGCTCAACCAGGCGGAGCAGAACATTGAGAACGCGGTGTCCTTCATCCAGACGACCGAGGGCTATCTGAGCGAGACCCAGGACATCATGCATCGGGTCCGTGAGCTGGCTGTCCAGTCGGCGAACGGCATCTACACGCAGGAAGACCGGATGCAGATACAAGTCGAGGTCTCACAGCTGGTCGACGAGGTCAACAGGATCGCGTCCCATGCCCAGTTCAATGGCATGAACATCCTCACCGGTCGCTTCGCGAACCCCGCGGGGGGCGGCACGGCGACAGCAGAGATGTTCTTCCAGGTCGGGGCGAACATGGATCAGCGCAAACAGGTGTTCATCGGCACCATGACGGCGGCAGCCCTCGGGATGAAGGGGATTTCGATCTCCACCCCCGACAAGGCGAATGCGGTCATCGGAACCGTGGACAATGCCTTGAAAACGGTTTCCAAGCAGCGCGCCGATCTCGGCGCCTACCAGAACCGTTTCGAGATGGCAGCCAAGGGAGTCTCTATCGCGGCCGAGAACATGCAGGCCGCGGAGTCGCTGATTCGCGATACAGACATGGCGGCACAAATGGTCGACTATACGAAGAACGCAATCCTGATGCAGTCCAGCACGGCAATGCTGGCGCAGGCCAACCAGAAACCAAGGACGGTCCTGACGCTGCTGCAGTAAAGGTCGATCGGGGTTTCGAACCGTTCCCGACGGAAGAGGCTTCTGGACGTCGCTTCTTCCGCGCAGTGCGACGGGGAACAAGGGAGGTCGCGCACTCCCTCCCCTTTTTGTCCGTACTCGGACAAAAAACCGGCGGCAGCTGTTTGCGCAGCAAACAGCGAGAGCCCTGTCGGTACCCCGACAAAAAACGGGCGGCAGCACTTCCGTGCTGGCGCGGAGTTGTCGACGCAGGCGGGGGAGCTTTTGACAGTGAGATAGTGCGAGATGGCGACGGAGTCGCCATCCATCGACGCCGTGCGCGTTCCAGGCGCGCCGGGACGGCACGTACACGGAGGTACGAGGCATGGCAATGGAAATACCGGGGATTCTGAAGACGAATCCCGTGCAGGATGTGCTCCTGAAGGAGGCGCGGGTGCAGCCCGAGCGGCAACCGCGGCAGGTCGCGACACAGGCGGAGCAGAAGTCGATTTCGAGGCAGGAGATCGAGAACCAGGCGAAGGCCCTGGAAAAGACATTTCTCGCTTTCAACCGGAGGGTGGAGCTCTCCGTCAACGACACCATCAACCAGGTTATCATCAAGGTCGTCGACGCGGAGACCGATAAGGTAATCAAGGAGATTCCTGCCGAGGAAATCCAGCATCTCATCGCCCGGATCAAGGAGACGATAGGCCTTCTGGTCGATGAAAAGATCTGAATCTGACGTCTCGGGAGGAATAATCGGCATGCGCGATGTCTGACATTTCCATCCCGGGCGTCACAGACAAGTACAACACACAAAAAATCATTGATGCGCTCATGGCGGTCAAGAAAGAACCGCTCACGCGCGTGCAGAAGGACCTGGATACCGAGCAGCAGAAGAAGACCGCCTGGCTGGACGTGACAAAGCAGTTGTCCGGGCTTCGCGACATGGCGCGGACGCTTTTCGGGTTTCAAAATCCATTCAACGACAGGGTCGCCTCCTCATCCTCTGAATCGAATCTTACAGCGACCGCCACGCGCCAGGCCGTGGAGGAAAACAAGAGCATCATCGTGAAGCAGGTCGCCACGGCGGACCGTTTCCTCTCCTCCTCGCTGCCCCGTGACTTCACCGTCGATGCCGGGCAATACACTTTCCACGTCGGTGAGAAGGAAGTCTCGCTCGCGTGGAAAGGCGGAACCCTCAAGGCTTTCGCGGACGCCCTGACAGCGCGCGGAGCGGGAGTGCTTGCCGCCTCCGTCGTCAACGACACGACCACCACGCAGGTTCTCCTCATCGAGGGCAAGCTCACCGGAAGCACCAACCGCCTCACGTTTCTCGACAAGTCCGTGGATCTCGCCGTGAAGGCGGGCATGCTTCAGCGTTCGCCCACCGCGGCGCGCAGCGTGACACTCGACCCGAAGGCCGTGGCCGCCTGGATGACCCCGCTCTCCACGAATGGATTCCAGGTGCAGAACGGGACGCTCGTCGTGAACCCCGGCCAGGAATTGAAGATTCCGCTGAATCCCGCAATCGCCTTGAACCCCAACATGGTCCTGGAGCTCTCCGTGAAGGTGGAGAAGCTGCCCGAAACACCGGTGGAAGCGGCGAAGCCGCCACCGGGGCCGACGGTCCCGGGCACGGGCGGCATCGATTTCCAGGGCATCCACGTGGAGAGCGGCACCTCTCGTACTCCCCTGCCCGAATGGACGCCGCCGAAGCCGCCCGAGGTCGTCAACGACCTGAAGG
>PMDT01000111.1:0-387 GCA_003154555.1 Spirochaetaceae bacterium | reverse complement strand
GACGTCACGCGCGGCACCAACGCGATCGACGATCTCATCCCCGGGGTCACCCTGAACCTGAAGGCGCCCAGCGATTCACCGGTCGCGCTTTCAATAAAGCACGACACGGAGGGCATCAAAAAGCAGATATTGAATCTCGTGGGGAGCTACGACGGGATCGTCACCGACATCGACGTGCTTACGCGCAACGACGACACCGTCATCGCCGACGCCACCTGGATGAGCGATGATGAAAAGAAAAAGGCCACCGCGAATCTGGGCCTTTTCCTCGGCGACCTTTCCCTCCAGCAACTGAAGAGCTCGATGCAGCAGGTCATGATGAATCCCTATCCCACATCGCTCGGCAACGAGCTCTCCCTGATGGCCCAGATCGGCATCTCCACCGAC
>PMDT01000395.1 GCA_003154555.1 Spirochaetaceae bacterium | reverse complement strand
GCCTCAACGAGCTCGCGCGCGGGCACCAGACCATCTACCCCATCGCGGCGCGCTGCGGCGTGTTCGCCAAGACCGACGTGCAGCCGCTCATCAATGAAGGCGCCCGACGCGAGGACATTGCGGCAAGCATCCTGCAGGCAGTGGTCAATCAGACCATCGGGGGCCTGGCCTGCGGCAAGCCCATCCGCGGCACGGTGGCATTCCTCGGCGGGCCGCTGCACTTCCTGCCGGAGACGCGTCGGCTCTTCATCGAAACGCTGAAGCTTGAGCCCGACAGGGTTCGGGTGCCCGCGCACGCGCATCTCTTCGTCGCCATGGGTGCGGCCATTGAATCAGAACAGGGCCCGGCGGTTTCCCTGGGCGAGCTGCGCGAGCGTGCGCGGGGGCTCTGCCACGAATCCTCCCCCGAGGTGGAGAGGCTGCAGCCGCTTTTTGCGGATGATGCGGCGCTGTCCTCCTTCCGCGCGCGGCACGGGATGGCGCGCACGCGCCGGGTGGAGCTCGCCTCGGTGACGGGTGCCTGCTTCCTCGGCATCGATGCGGGATCGACCACGACAAAGGCGGCGCTCGTCGACTCATCGGGGGCACTGGCGTGGTCGGCGTATGCTGCCAATGGCGGCAGCCCGCTGGCACTCGCCGTACGCATGGTCACGGAGCTGCGCCGGGCGATGCCTGCCGGGGCATGGATCGCCCGGTCATGCGCCACCGGCTATGGCGAGGCGCTGATTACCGCTGCGCTGGGCATGGACACCGGGGAAGTGGAGACCATCGCCCATTACACCGCGGCGGCGAGCTTCCTGGCCGGCGTGGATGCGATACTCGACATCGGCGGCCAGGACATGAAGTTCCTGCGCGTGCGGGACGGGGCGATCTCTTCGGTCCTGCTGAACGAGGCCTGCTCCTCGGGGTGTGGCTCATTCCTTGAAACATTCGCCCACGGCCTGGGACTCTCCATAGAGGCGTTCGCACGTGAGGCGCTGGAGTCGCGCGCACCGGTGGACCTCGGCTCGCGGTGCACGGTCTTCATGAACTCGCGCGTGAAGCAGGCGCAGAAAGAGGGCGCCTCCGTGGGGGACATCTCCGCGGGNNCCCTCGGAGCTGGGCAGCCGCGTGGTCGTCCAGGGGGGAACATTCTCCAACGACGCCGTGCTGCGCGCCTTCGAGCTGATCTCGGGCAGGGAGGCAGTACGCCCGGACATTCCCGGCCTCATGGGCGCCCTCGGTGCCGCCCTGGTTGCGCGGGACGGCGCCCGCGACGGGCAGCGCAGCAGCCTCCTGGACCTGGATCGGCTGGCCTCCTTCACGACACGCACGACGCTGGCACGCTGCGGGCGCTGCGCGAACAACTGCCTGCTCACGGTCACGAGCTTTCCCGACGGCGCGGGGGGGCTCCGCGAGTTCATTTCGGGCAACAGGTGCGAGCGCGGCGCCGCACGCGCGTCAGGCGGCGCGGCCACGGGCGTCTCCGCGGCGGCACCCGCGGCGGCGCTTCCCAACCTTTTCGCCTGGAAATACGAGCGGCTGTTTGCCTACACGCCGCTCCCGCCCGCCGCGGCGCCGCGCGGCGTTGTCGGCATCCCGCGCGTGCTGAACCTGTACGAGGACTACCCCTTCTGGTTCACGACGCTTACCGCGCTGGGTTTCTCCGTGCACCTGTCGCCGCGGTCCAGCCGCGCCGTCTTCGAAGCGGGCATCGAGACGATTCCCTCGGAGTCGGTGTGCTACCCGGCCAAGCTCGTGCACGGTCATATCGCCCGGCTCCTGAAAGAGGGCGTGCCATTCATTTTCTACCCCTGCATCCCCCACAACCCCAAGGAAGATCCGGAGGCACGAAATCATTTCAACTGCCCGATCGTCGCCTCCTACCCCGAGGTAGTGCTCAACAATATCGACGGCATGAGGCCACGGCCGTCCACAAACAGCCCCGCCACCGCCCGCGGTGGGCGGTCCCCTGGCCAAGATGGGCCCCGCTACGCCAACCCCTTCCTGCCTCTGCACGACGCGAAGCGTCTGGCCGTGAGGCTGCAGGAAGAGCTCGCGTGGGCCGGGGTGACGCGCGAAGAGGCCCGCGCGGCCGTGGCCGCCGGCAAGGCCGAACAGGCACGCTTCAAGGCGGAAGTCCGCGCACGCGGCGAGGAGGCGCTGGCCGAGATCCGTCGTCGCGGCCTGCGCGGCCTGGTGCTCGCGGGCCGGCCGTACCACCTCGACCCCGAGGTGAACCACGGCATCGCGGAGCTCGCCCTTTCGCTGGGCATGCCCGTGCTGACAGAGGATTCGGTCGCTCACCTCGGCACGGTGCGGCGCCCTCTCCGCGTCGTCGATCAGTGGGTCTACCACACCCGGTTGTACGCGGCGGCGAGCTTCGTCGCAGGGCAGGATGATCTTTCGCTGGTCCAGCTCAACTCGTTCGGCTGCGGCCTGGATGCCGTCACCACGGACCAGATGATGGAAATCCTCGAGCAGCGCGGCAAGATCCACACGGTCATCAAGATCGACGAGCAGTCGAATCTTGGCGCGGTGCGCATCCGGCTGCGCTCCCTGAAGGCGGCGCTCG
>PMDT01000173.1 GCA_003154555.1 Spirochaetaceae bacterium | reverse complement strand
GGGCAAGCCGCACGCCGACCGCCAGGGAGATGACGCCGAGGGCCACGAAGGCAGCGGCATCCACGATGACCGCCGTCATATGCTGAGTGGAAAGGGCGAGAATGAGAATCACCGCTGTCGCTCCGAGGCGCACGCCGATGCTCAGGCGGTCGGAAAGGCTCGTCTCTTCCCCGGCGATCTGGGCGAAGCTTTTGACCCCTCGCATGGGTTAGTTGTAGAGGAAAGCCTTCCGTTTGTAAAGCAATCGGCCGCCGTGGTAGAATGGGACCGATGCGGGCCACCAACTATGCTGAAATGTTCAACGAGGCAATGGAGGCGGGCCGGGCGCGGGACTACCCACGGGCCGTGGATCTGCTCTCCCGGATCGTCGGCAGCACGGATGCGCACCCGCTCGCCCTGCTGTACCTGGGCCGCTCCNNCGACTTTGACCGCGCCGTCCAGGCTCTTTCTTTTTTTGTCAGGCGACAGCCCGATTCGGTTCACGGTCGATTTTTCCTCGGTCGCGCCTACCTCGGGCTGGAATCATACCCACAGGCAATCCGGCACCTGACGCGCGTCGTGGAGAAGACGCCAGGATTCTCCCCCGCATATGGCCTCCTGGGTCTTGCATGCCTGAAGATCCGCCGGCCCGACAAGGCTATCTGGTGGTTCGCCCGGGCGCTGGAGATCGACCCTCAGAACAAGCGACTTCAAACCGGCTATCTGAATACCGCGCTCGTCCTCGGCATCCGCCTTTTCTACCGTGGTGAGCTAACAGATGCCGCACGTCTCTTCACGGAGGTGCTGGAGCAGCGGCGCGCGAGCATCCTGCCGCACCTCTACCTCGCTTCCATTTACCGGGAGCTTGGAAAAGACGGCCTCGCCCTTTACCACATGGATGCCGCGTCACGCATCTCTCCCGAGGATCCTTTTTTCCACCTGCAGAAGGCCGTCATCCTGCTCTCGCAGGGGGACAAGGCGGGTGCGGCGACCGAGATACGCAATGGCACGCAGCTGTTACGCTCCACGGTGGCCCCGCAAGGATCGCCGGAGGACGTCCTGCGATTCATCACCGTGAACCTCTTTCGCGAGGGGCGTTTCCGGGAAACGATTTTCTACGGCACAAAGCTCCTCCGCGGGGCCTATGACGACTCGCAGATGCACGCGCTCGTGGCGGAAGCGTATCGCAACCTCGGGGAGCTGCTGAAGGCGAAAAACCACTACCATCGCGCCATCGAGAAGGACCGGGCTTCAATGGAGCTCCGCTACGGCCTGCTCGCCGTGCTCTGGGATCGGCGCGAATACGACGAGCTGCTCGCGGAGGCGGCACGGGTCCTCCAGAAGAATCGCGGTGATGTCACCGGGACCTACTTCCACAGCCTCGCGCTTTCCCGAACCGGCGCCGCTATCGAGCTGGTGCTTGCCGAGCTCCAGCAGCAGGTGAAGGCGCGTGGGCCCGACCCGGCCCTCATGGGTGAGCTCGGCCGGGCGTACGCGCGCGCGGGTCTTCCGGAGCTTGCCGAGGGCTGGTACGAGCGGTCGTTGAAGGTCTCCGAGCCAGACCCCGAGATGCTCCAGGCCCTGGCAGACGTCTACGAGGCGCTTGGCAAGAAGGAGAGGCTTGCCGACGTATTTCGCCGCTACCTGGCGATCGAGCCCGATGACAGGCCCGCACGGCGACGGCTCGTTCGCCTTCTCCTGGAAGAGGATGGCTTTGCGGAGGCAGCGGAGCACATCAACCGGCTTCTGCCGCACGAGCCGCGCAACGCGCGCCTGAAATCTGCTCTGGCCGTGTGCTATCGACGCACCGGGAAATACGCGGAGGCGCTGATCCTCCTCCGTGACCTGCTGACGGAGGCGCCCGACGCGGAAGAGCACATGAAAGCGGCCGTGTACTGCCTGGACCGCATGGGCGCCCGTGGTGTGGGCATGAAGGCGCTGGAAAGCTTCATGAAGAAGCAGGGAGAAAAGCTTTCACTCATTCTCATGCTCGGTGTGCTGCAATTCCAGGACAAGTCGCTTGAAAAAGCCGCGGAAACGTTTAGAAGGGCCATTGCCCTTTCGCCGAAGGATTGGCGCGCCAATCGCAATCTCGGCATGGTATACAGGACGATGGGCAACAACGCGTTTGCAGAGACCTTCCTGGCAAAGGCCGCCGAATACCGCGCCGCGGTAACATCTGCGGACTAGGCCACAGTGGCACACTCTGAGGATCAGGCCGGGCACACGGCAGATTCCCTCCGTTGCGCGCAGCCGAAATCCGACTATACTATTGGGCGGGACCAGGGAGGAAACGGATGAAGCCGAAAGCGCTCGAGCTCTTCAAAGCCTATGCGGACAGTCAGTTGCCCAGTGACGGAGGGTACATCGTATCCTCTTTCCTCGACGAGAACTCGTCCTATGCCCGCTACGAAGTGGTTGCGTACAGCGGGGTGAAATCCATCGTCCTGACGGAAGAGGGACTGACATTCCAGACGGACGGCAACAAGCTGTTCGTCCTGGCGGAACCCCCCTCATACGCGCAGAAGCCCCTGGAGCCATTCAGACGCCCGGCGAAAGACCAGATTCCGCATCGATTCGCGGAGCTTGATATCCTGACAACCCGCAACCAGACCAAGGTGATGGTGAGCAAAAGCCCTCTCATGACGTATGGCTCCTTCACCATTCTCAAGCCTAGCGGCATCAATTTCTCCTTCCTTTTTTACAATATGCCGGATGTTTTCGAAACGGTTGCAAAGTTCTTCTCTGCCACCCTCAACAAGGAGGCAGGCGTGTCAAAAGCTGAGGCTGTAAAGGCGAGTAAGCTCGTGGTGGAAGGGATGCGCCGGTTCACGATCTGGAACAAGTAAACCCGGCCTTCATCAGGCGCGCAAAAAAAACGGCCGGTTTCCCGGCCGTTTTTTCATCAGATGAAGACTATTTCGCGCCCTTCTTTTCGAGCTCGAGCTGCGCGATTGCCAGTTTCGACAGCGGCACCTGGTACGGGGAGCAGGAAACATAGTCCAGCCCTGCCTCCATGCAGAAGCGGATGTTTTCCGGCACCGCCCCGTGCTCACCGCACAGTCCCACCTCGAGGTCCGGCCGCGTCATCTTGCCCCTCTTCACCGCCAGGGCGATCAGCTCGCGCACTTGAGGGTTGAGGTACTGGAAGGGGTTGCCTTCCAGGAGGTCGAACTGGGTGTAATCCGGCATGAACGCATTGAAATCGTCACGCGACAGACCGATGGTCGTCTGGGTGAGGTCATTCGTGCCAAATGAGAAGAACTGCGCGTAGCGCGCGAGCTGGTCGGCCCCCAGCGCAGCCGCCGGCAGCTCCACCATGGTGCCGATCTTGTAGGGCGCGGGCTTTGCCTTGAAGCTCTCCCGCACTTCAAGCTCGATGTCCACGAGACCCCGGATATGCTTGCCTTCTATCTTTTTGCCGTAGATGATGAGCTTCAGCTCTGATTCATTCATGATGATCGGGATCATGACCTCCGGCTCGACGTGCACGCCCTCCTTGCGCAGCGTGTAGACCGCTTCGAAGATCGCGCGCACCTGCATTTCATAGATTTCGGGATAGGAGACCGCGATGCGGCATCCGCGATGCCCGAGCATGGGGTTGAACTCATGCAGGGCTTCGGAGCGGGCGCGGACGTCTTTTTCGGCAATGCGCCTGGCGCCGGTCTTGCCGGTATTCAGGTACTTCATGAACCGTTCGAGCTCCTGATCATTGTGCGGCAGGAACTCGTGCAGCGGCGCGTCGAGGAGACGGATGATGACAGGATAGCCTTCCATGATCTTCAGAAGCTTGTAGAAATCCGCCTTCTGCATCGGCAGAAGCTTGTTGAGTGTCTTCCTCCTGTCCTCCACCGAGTCGGACAGTACCATCTCCCGGAAAACGTTGATCCGCTTCTCATCGAAGAACATGTGCTCCGTGCGCACGAGCCCGATTCCCTTCGCGCCGAATTTGCGCGCAAGTGCCGCATCGCGCGGCTTGTCCGCATTTGCGCGCACGTGGAAGCCCGAGACGAATTTTTCAACCAGTGCAAGGAAGTCGAGCATGCCCGACTCTTCGGGATCCGGCTCGATGAGCTCCGCCTTGCCTAGATACATCGAGGGGGCGCCATAGAAGGGAACATTCAGCGTGATGTAGTCACCTTCCTTGATGGTGCGATCCCCGATTGTCGCCTTGTTGCCCTTGATTTTCATTTCGGGCTTCACAAGGGATACCTTGCCGTATTGCCGCGCGACGACCGAGGCATGCGCGGAATAGCCGCCTTCCGTGGAAAGCACTCCAGTGGCAACCTCGATGGCCTTCACGTCCTCCGCAAAGGAGGACACCAGGCAGAGGATGAGCTTTGTGTCGTGCCCCTTCTGCTGCGCGAGCTTGTGCGCCTCCAGGAGCCCTTCCGTGGAAAAAAAGATCCGTCCGATTGCCGCGCCCGGCGCACCTGTTATCCCGCCCGTGAGGCAGGTCATACCCTTCACGGAGGCGAAATCGATGATCGGGTGCAGGATCTCGTTGAGCTGGCCCGGCTTGATCTGGGTCACGACGTACGTGTCATCCACGATCTTGCGTGCATGCAGGTCCAGCAGCAGGCGAATATCCGCCTGTGTGCTCTTTGTCATGACCGATCTCTGGTCAATCAGCCAGAGGCGCTTGTTTTCCACGGTGAAACGTATGGAACGGATCTCGCGGAAGTGATCTTCCATGGTGCGGGCGATCTTTTCCAGCTCCGCATGGTAACTCGTTGCGATGTTGGCGATGTCGTTCCCGGCGGTTCCGATGGCATTGAATTTGTTCTGGAAATACTCGCCCTGAATCTCCTTGTCACCCGTGACGATATTGCGGGTGTAGAATTGTCCGTTCAGCGAATCTTTGCCATAGTTGCCGTACACCATGGGCTGAATGATCAGCGCCGTATCCTCCTGGTTCTGGTCAGTGATCGACAAGAGATGGCTGATGCGCTTCAACGCGATGACGAGCTGGTCCATGGGGTCTGCGAAATAGCCCTCCGGCAGCATCTTCATACAGCGCGCCACGCTCTCCTTGCGCTTCTTCGAATCCCGCTCCGTGGCAAGCTCCGCGCCCAGGTCCCTGATCGTCTGCTTGATCGCCTTTGCGTCTTTCTCCCTGTTTTCCAGCTCCGCGATGGCGAGCTCTATCTCCAGGCTCCCGCTGGTGAGGAACTGCATTTCATGCCAGCCGAAGTTCTCTCCGACGTAGCGGTTGAAGCCCGGCAGGGTCGTGTCCGTGAGCCCGAAGTTGTGCAGCGTCGGGTACGAGGCGATGACGAGGTTGGGGCTGATGACGACTTTCACGAGCATCGGGTTTTCCACGTCCCCGAAGCTCTTGCCGGTCAGTTTTGCAAGCCGGTCGAACCATGGCGCGAGCGCAGCCCAGATGTCGAAATCCCCCAGGTGCGCCGCCACCTCGGCGTCGATGATGAACCCGGGCAGAATGGGCAGGTCGAGGTCCGCCAGTTCCATGGCCAGACGACCGCGGATGCCGATGCGTTCGAGAATCTGCGGTTTGACGTTTGCTTCGCCCTGGTCAAAGAAGTGGATATTCTTCTTCATGTGTGTCCTTCCCTTTCAGATCAGAACAGGTTCAGGATCGCGCCGACCTGCGCCTTGAGGAATGCCTCGAACATGTGGCTGGCACCCTGCTTCAGGTAGCGCTGGAGCTTCGCGACGTCGCGGATGTCGTCCCCGGCAACGGCGATCATGATGGCACTCCCGTGCTTCACCTTCCCCCACTTGAACAGGGTATTGATGTCGTGGATGCGCTCCCCCTCGTAGAAGACATACACGTCAAGCCCCGGGTATTTCGTCGTGTAGCTCTGGATGATCTTTTTCCACGCTTCCACATTTCCGTTGTGGAAGAGCTCGTTTGTCACGGGGATGGCATACATCGGCGTCATCTTCTTCGGCGCGCCGGACTGGGCGGAAGGGGCTGCCGCGGGGGCGGCAGCGGCCGAGGATGAACCGGCAGAGGAATACGCCGGGAGTGTCGAGACCGGGGCTGCCGCCGCGGCGACCGCGATGGCTCCCCTCGCGGCGCGTGCGGGCCTGCCGCGCGCCTTGCGCGAGGCCTTGGCAGGAGCCGGCGCCGCGACGGGAGCGGTCTTCCTGAACACGAACCTGCCCTTGGTGAGAACGGCGGGCGTCTTGACTTTTCCGCCCTCCATGAGCGAGATCAAGAGCGCAATAGCGTCCCCGTACTTCTTGTCGCGCTCCGTTTCGCCGAAGGCGCCCGCGAAGACAGTGACAAGCTCATTCTTCTTCAGAGCGCGCACGACTTCCCAATGCTCTCGGTTCTTCGGATTGACGACCACGACGCCGAGCTCGGGGTGAAAATACGCCACCACGAGGTCCACGGCGCGCCAGGTACCCACAGTCTGCGTGAGGGAGTCGAAATCTTCAAAGCTTTCCGTCAGGTTTCTCGACCGGCAGAGATAGTGGTACTTGTCGACAAGAATCGCGTTGAGCGTCGGCAGCACCTGCCGAGGCTCGATACTCTTGTCCGCGAGGCGTTCGCTCAACGTATCGGCGATATTGCGACGCGATTCGAAATCTCCAATAACAGTCGAAATAAACTTGAAATGCCTGAGGGACCGGTTGAAACCATCCCGTGTGGCAAGCTCGTCAAAAGCATGGACTTGTTCCAGCATTTGTCTTTCCCCTCTGACCGAATATACACACACCCGCGCTGAATATATAAATGCGAACGCCTGCGATAGACAATCGCGCAAGCTCGCGCTAGAAATGAAAATGGTGACCCCGAAGGGTCACCATTCGATTACCCGTGCTCAGATTTCTCGGAGCCCGACGTCCCCGGAGCCCTTCCGCGGTCTCCCCCGCGCTGCCTTGGCGGGGCGGCCGCGCCGGCGGCGCGGTGCCACGTCGACGACGCCCTGCTCTGCTGCCTTCGACTCTTTTTCGTCAGCAGCCGGGACATTAAGCATGTCGAGGTACTCCGATTTCTTGCTCTCAGGGGTCGGCGCGTCCGCGCTTGCGGCAAAGGACTGGGCAATGTCGGCACGAACGGTCGAGCGGCGTCGGGAGAAGGATGCAAACGCCGCATCCTGGAACCCCTTGGACACGCCGTAAAGGAATTCGTTCAAAACATTCGCCATGCCATCCAGCGTTGCTTTCTTCCTCTTGATGGATGTGATGTTCACGTCCAGGAGGAGCCCCGGCTGGATGTGGTACGGGTTGATCAGGTACTCGAAGGCGAGGAACTGCTTCTCCAGGAATACCAGCCTCTCTTCAATGACGCGGCGCTGAATTGGGTAGCGGAAGCCGAAGAGCTTCTGCAGTTTGTCCCGCATGAGGATCACGCGCCTCTTGATCTCGTCTTTCTCGGCGATGTATGTCCTGTTCATCCGTTCCACGTCGGTGTCACCGGACTTGACGAAGGTCACTTCGCTCCAGCTCTTTTCAATGTCCTCGTACATGGGGTCGCCGGTGCGGGCCTTGATCCGCCTCTTGATCTTGCCCTTCATCTTTTTG
>PMDT01000074.1 GCA_003154555.1 Spirochaetaceae bacterium | reverse complement strand
CCGTCGAGGCCTTCCTGTACCTTGCGGAACCGGGGGAAGCCGGTCGCGAGGTTGATGGCAATGAGGCCGGCCGCGATCGGCACGGCGATGACGAGGATGATGGAGAGACGCGGCTCGAGGACGATCGCCATGACGAGCCCCCCGACGGCCAGGATCGGCGCCTTGGCGAAGAATCGCATGACTCCCTGGACGAAGGTCTGGACCTGCGTGATGTCGTTCGTCTGCCGGGTGATAAGGGAGGCCGCGTCGAAACTGTCCAGCTCCTGGAACGAGAAAGAGGTGACCCGCTGGAAAAGGTCAGCGCGGAGCTGGGCTCCGAACCTGTAGGACACGATGCTCGAGATGACGTTCCTGCCCGCGGCGCCAATGGCGCCGATTCCCGCCACGGCGAGCATCTGCAGGCCGAAGTGAAGGACGAGCGCGATGTTCCGTGCCGCCACACCGTTGTCGACGATATGGGACATGATTGTCGGTTGAAGGAGATCGCACACGGACTCCACGGACAGGCAGGCCAACGCGGCCAGGAAGGGCCAGAGATACTTGCGAAAGTAGGGAGCGACGAGGCTCGGCGACGGTGTGCGGCGGTTCAAGTGCTTCTCGGATGCTTATTGAAAGCATACTCGGGAAATGGCGGTGTGGCAAACAGGGCGGCGTGTGCGGCTTCATCATCGGTAACTTGACTTGG
Source organism: Spirochaetaceae bacterium (assembly GCA_003154555.1). Classification (GTDB taxonomy): domain Bacteria; phylum Spirochaetota; class Spirochaetia; order SZUA-6; family Fen-1364; genus Fen-1364. Next base: position 3,054 of record PMDT01000074.1, on the reverse strand, counting down.
GCAACGAAAGGACTATTCTAGTAATGGCGGAGGCTTTTAGAGAATGGCGAAAGAAGAAAGACTATATTCGGTGAAAGACGCGGCGTACGCTACACGACTGACCCTCAATAGTTTCCGGACTAAGGTAAGCAAGTTAGGAATCAAGGGAACCAAAAAGGGAGCAAGTGTTTTTTACACCAAGGCACAACTACAGGACATCTACGACAACAAACCGAGCAAGGCGGTAAGGACTTTGCCTGTCAAGAAGGCGAGAGCAAAGAAGTCTACTACGCGGCGAATCGAAAGAAAAGAAAGAGCGAAGAGATAATCAGCCGCCTCGCTGCAGCCTGAAGAGACCGTTCTGAAAGGCGGCCTTCAACTACAACGCGCGAGAGACTCCAACTGGGCTGTGCACTGGCATCACGCGCATCTGGCGCAGCGGATCTCGCAGTTCCGCTGGACATCCGTTCCCGAAGGGACTTTCCGGCACGCTTGCCATCCGGCGTCGAGCTCTATTCCCTGCAAGGTCCAGGCCAGCAGCTGGTCACAGCGACCTGCGTGTTTGTGCCCCTTTTGCATGCATTCACAACATCCCGTTGAGCGCCTCCAGGCTTCGACGACAACATCGAGGGAAAACGCCATATGCTCACTCTCTCTTCAGAGTGCGTGCCCCGAGCGGAGCCTGTCCGTGCAGCCTCAGTGAACGACGGTGCCGGCAACAACGGGCCACGACTTCTCCAGCGCGGCAATCAGGCCGCTCGAGGGATCTATCGAGAACATATAAGTCTTCTCTCCGCCTTCACTGCGTGCGACGACACAGCAGCGCGGAAAAACACCGCGAGTGAGTCGTGCGAAGAATCCCCGCTTTGGAATGCTTACCGAGACAATGTCGCCACGCGCAACAGTAAACTCGGTTCGATCCTCACGTTCGACAGGTGTCATGCCCTCGCCCATCCATGGTTTTTTGGGTTCCGGAACATATTTGAATCGAAAGGACTTGTCCGTCAGTATGAGGAGGCCTTCGTGCACTGCATTGCTTTCGGGAACCCGAAACCAATCGCCCTCGCCGCGGGCCTCGACCTTTTCGCCTGTCTCCTTTTCGAAATCGCTCCAAAACTCCGCCGCTTCGTCAACCATTGCCGTGCCTCCTCTGAAAAAAAACTGGGTGACTCCTTCTCATGCGAGACAGCTCACTCACCCGACTGCGCTCTTCTCGAACTCTTCCATGAGCTCACGCTGGCGCGGTGTGAGGTGGCGCGGCATCTGGACGCGCACTTTCACCAGCTCATCTCCGACACCCTTGCTGCGGAGCTCGGGCATCCCTTTGCCCCGAAGACGGAGCGTGCTCCCGCTCTGGATACCAGCAGGGATCTTCATCATCACTCCCCCGTCCATGGTTGGGACGCGGACCTCCGTGCCGAGGATCGCCCTGGACATGCTCACCGTGATCTCGACAAGAAGGTCGGAGCTCTTCCGCTCGAATGTGCGGTGCGGAAGCATTTCGACAACCACAAAGAGGTCGCCGTGAGCAGCGGTCCCCGCTTCTCCCTCGCCTTTCATTCTCAAGCGTGACCCGTTATCCACGCCGGGGGGAATCGTGACGGTGAGCGTTCGTGTCACTCTCACCCTGCCTTCCTCATGGCACTCGTCACAGGGAGTCTGTGCTATCTTGCCGGCGCCACCGCACCGCGGGCAGATCTGCGCCATCTGGAAGATGCCGTTGGAGACCACCTTCTTGCCCGATCCGCGGCAATCAGGGCAGGCCGTCATGTCGGTGCCGGGTTTCGCTCCGCTTCCCTTGCAGACGGGGCAGGTGTCATAGCGGGGCACAGCGATCGTCTTTTCAGTACCGCGATAGGACTCCTCGAGGCTCACGGAAACCGCGACCTCCAGGTCACGACCGCGGGGAGGGGCGACCCGCCCTGTACTCTCCTGCTGCCGTCTCCTGCCGTTGCCACCGAGCAGGTCGACTCCAAGATCGCCGAAGATGTCTTCAAAATAGCCGCCTCCGAGGCCGTAGTCTCCCAGCCCTTCAAAGATCGTGTTGAAATCCGTCCCCTTGTACAGGTCCTCGTATGCGTATTTCTGGTCGATCCCCGAGTGCCCTTGCTGATCGTACAGGGCGCGTTTCTGCGGATCCGCAAGGACGGCGTAGGCCTCGGAAATCTCCTTGAATGTGTTCTCAGCTTCTTTCTTCTTCTCTGCCGGGACCCGGTCCGGGTGATAGCGCAGCGCAAGCTCCCTGTATGCCTTTTTGAGGTCTTCGTGAGTCGCATTCTTCTTGACGCCCAGCGTCTCGTAGTAATCCCGTTTCGATGACATGGTGTATTTGAACAGGCCCCGGCCGAAGCCGGGGCGATCTCTATATTGCCTTTTTATCTTCCCTGAACTCGGCGTCGATGACGTCATCGTCCTTCATGGGGCCGCTCCCCGGGGAGGTCGAGCCTCCGTCGCCTGGCCCCGTACCCGTGCCGGGCTGGGCTCCCGCCCCTCCCTGCTGCCCGCCCGCGCCCTGCTTGTACACCTCTTCGGCAAGCTTGTGCGACGCCTTTGTCAGGTCTTCGGTCGCCTTCTTGATCCGGTCCAGGTTCTTCTCCTTGATGGCGGATCGCAGGTCGTTGAGCTTGGCCTCTATGTCGGCCCGCTCGGCCTGGCTCACCTTGTCCCCATAGTCTTTCAAGGATTTCTCGACGGAGTACGCCAGCGTGTCGGCCTGGTTGATGGCCTCCACCTCTTCCTTCTTCCTGGCGTCGTCCAAGGCGAACTGCTCGGCTTGCCGCACCATCTTCTCGATCTCTTCCTTGGAAAGCTTCTTTGGCGCGGTAATCTTGATCGACTGCTGCTTGCCCGTTCCCAGGTCCTTGGCAGCGACGCTCACGATGCCGTCGGCGTCGATATCGAAGGATACTTCCACTTGCGGAACGCCTCGCGGCGCCGGCGGGATGCCGACAAGGTTGAACCTGCCGAGCTCCACATTGTCGTTGGCCATCGGCCGCTCCCCCTGGAGCACCCGGACGGTGACCTCGGACTGGTTATCAGCCGCCGTGGAAAATGTCTCGCTCTTGCGTGTGGGGA
>PMDT01000049.1 GCA_003154555.1 Spirochaetaceae bacterium | reverse complement strand
TTTTCCCTGGATCACCTGAGCCCACGGGTTGCCACGATATTTCTCTCCATCGACGGAAAGATCCTGTCGCTTTTCGAGATGATCGAGCAGAACGGCATCAAGATCGGGAACAGCTTCGCGGAGCTGAGCCCGGAGAACTGCACGAAAGACCTGGCTCTGAAGCTGTCGTACAAGGCGGGCGCTCCGATTCTCGTGCTGAAACAGGTCCTGGTCGATCAGAAAGGGTCTCCTCTCTTCTACGGCGAGGACTATTTCAGACCAGACTGTTTCGTCTTCTCGATCAACAGGAAGAGAAGCGGGACATGAGCGCCACGCGCATACTCGGTCTGGACGTGGGAACGAGCGGCTGCAAGGCCATCGTGTTCGACAGCAGGTGGAACATCATTGCCCGCTCACACAGACCGTACGACCTCATCCATGTTGGTGAGACCGGGTACGAGCTGGAGGCGGAGAGTGTCTGGGCAAGAGTCCGGGAAGCCATAGCGGAGGCGCGCGCCGGGGCCGGCGGGAAATTGGATGCGGTGGCCGTCTCGGCGATCGGGGACGTGATCATTCCCCTGGATGCATCTGGTGAACCCGTGAGACCCTGCATCCTCGATTTCGACCCCCGAGGAAAGGACGAGATCCACGACTTCGTGGAGGAGTTCGGGGAGGCGAGGCTTTTCGAAATCACGGGGATGCCCCCCCTTCACATCAACAGCCTGGCCAAGATCCTGTGGTTCAGGAAGAACGAACCCCAGACGTTCCAGCGGGTGCGTCGGTGGGCCACCGTCGAGGACTACGTTCTACAGAAACTGGGCGCAGGAACCGCCGCAAGCTATTCCATGGCGGCGAGAACGATGCTCTTTGACATACACCGGAAGATCTGGTCACCCGATATCCTCGCGGCTGCCGGCGTGCGCGAATGCGATCTTCCGCAACCGGTTCCCTCGGGAAAGGTGATTGCGCGGCTCGATGGTGCGGTGGCGGATGGCCTCGGTTTTTCGGCCGGGGCTGCGGCATGCAGCGGCGGGCACGACGTTGTCTGCGCGGCCATTGGCGCGGGGCTCGACGTGGACGATCGGCGAACCGCCCTCAACATCATGGGGACCATGGAGGTCGTCATTGTCCTGACGCGAAAGCCGAATCTGGCGAAGGCGATGCTGGACAATCTGTACCCGTGCTATCCGGCCTGGAACGAGTACATCTCCCTGAGCCTGAGCCTCACTTCCGGAAGCGTTCTTGACTGGTACCGGAACCTGTTCCCGGGCGAGCGCGGGGCTCCCCAAAGCGACGTCTACAGCGAGCTGCTCAAGGATATCGACAGTGGAAAGCCGGGCGATCTGTTGCTCCTTCCCCATTTCTCGGGGGTATGCAACCCCGTCTTCAATCCTGATGCAAGGGGATTGCTCTACGGCCTGTCCCTGAACACCACCCCGCGGGACCTCGCGCAGGGTATCCTCGAAGGGCTGTGCTACGACCTGAACTCCCACGTGCGGGGCTTCCGCGCGGCAGGCATCCCCATCGAAAAGTTGAAGATCGTGGGCGGGGGGTCGCAATCGGACGCGTGGATGCAGCTCAAGGCGAACATCACGGGCCTGGAATTGACCCGCTCGGAAATTCATGACGCCTCCGCAATGGGAGCCGCGGCACTCTGCGGAGCCGCCATCGGCGTCATCGAAGATCCCTACAAGGCGCCCGCCCTGATGGGGCTGAAAGAGACACGGTTCATTCCGCAGCGCGCGGCCGTGCACCGCTTCGAGGAAAAGTACGTGAGATACCTCGCATTGAGGAAGAGCATAGACGTTTTCGAGTCGGTCTGAACGACAGGAGGTCACCATGAGAGTCCTGGCTATTGGAGCGCATCCGGACGACATCGAGTTCCAGATCGCCGGCACCCTGGCGAAGTACGCCAAGAGGGGTGACGAGGTGTACATGGCCATTGCAACCAACGGCAATATCGGATCCTACCGGATGAGCAAAAAGGAAATCGCCGAGGTACGGCATGCGGAAGCGCAGAAGTCCGCCGACGTGATCGGCGCTCATCTCATCTGGATGGGGTTCGACGACGAGTTTCTGTTCGACAACGAAAAGAGCCGGCTCACGTTCATCGATGCCTTCAGAGTCGCGAAGCCGGACGTCGTCTTTTCCCATGTGCCGTCGGGGGACTACAACCCGGATCATAACATGACGGGATACCTCGCCTTCATTGCCCGCATCAATGCAACGATCAAGCTCATCGAAACGGAGCATCCCCCGATGCCGAAAGTGCCGGCCCTGTTTCACTGGCCCGCCCTCGGACTGGCGAAATACATACCGGAGTACTATATCGACGTGACGGACACGTACGAGACGAAGAAGAAGATGTGGTTTTGTCACGACAGCCAGCAGGGGGACTGGTGCAAGGACGCCTTTGGGGTGTCCTACAACGACATGCTGGAATCCGAGCTGAAGATCGCCGCGACCCAGGCGGGCACCCCGGGCTGTGATTACGCGGAATGCCTGCAGCTGTGCAAGAGCTGGCCGGCGATTGCCGGCGCCTACAAGCTGCTGCCGTAGCAGGCGGGACATGAGAATCGGCATTCACCAGCACGTCTTCACGAAGAAGCTGTCTGCGGACAACCTCGACCTGCTGAATGTCCTGCGGGACTACGGCTTCGATTCCATGGACATCAATGTCCGCGCTCTCGATCTCCCCACCGCGAAGCTCATCCGAACGAGGGCTCAGGAGCTTGGCCTTCGCCTCATGGGAGGCGGTTCGCTGCCGGTGGACAAGGAGCTCCTGTCGAGCGAACAGGAGAAGCGGCGGGAAGCCATTGACTACATGAAGGAGCTGGTGAGACGAGTGGCCGAGCTTGGCTCCACCTTCTACGGCGGCATCATCTACGCCCCGTTCAGCAAGCGCACGGGCAAGGCGCCAACGCAGGAGGAGTTCGAGCGCTCGGCCGAAGGGCTCCGCGAGGTGGCCCGATACGCTCAAGGCTTCGGGATAAACATGGGGCTCGAGCCGGCCAACCGGTATGAAACCTACATGATCAATACCATCGGGGACGGGCTGCGGCTGGCCGATTCTATCGGCGAGAAAAATGTGGGGATCCTGTTCGACACGTTTCACTGCTCCATCGAGGAAAAGAGCATGTACGGCGCGCTCACCGCGGCGGGCAGCAGGCTGTACCACGTCCACGTTTCCGCGAACGACCGCGGAATCCCGGGGACAGGCCAGATCCGCTGGGACGAGGTTTTCCAGGGCATCAAGGACACCGGCTTTGACGGGACCATCGCCATCGAGGGGTTTGTCGACGCCTCGGCGGATGTCGCCGCGGGCGCATGCATATGGCGGAAGTTCGCATCCAGCCCGGAGGAGATGGCGACGCAGGGATACGCGTTCATCCGGTCGATGCTGGAGAAGTATGGGATTCCCCGGGATGAAGGCCTGAAGGCCGGGGTGACCGAAAGGAGGGGGCGATGATCCCCAGGGAGTTCAGCGTCGAAGGAAAGACAGCGATCGTGACGGGCGCGGGAGGCGGCATTGGCACGGCCATTGCGACCGCTCTCGCGGAGGCGGGCGCGGACGTGGCAGTACTCGACATTGCCCTGGCCAGGGCCGAGGAGACGGCCCATACGATCGAGAAGCTGGGACGCAAGGCCCTGTCGTTGAAGGTGGACGTGGCGAGCGACGAGCAGGTGCGGGCCACCGTGGAAAAGGTCGTCTCCCACTTCGGCAAGGTGGACATCCTGTGCAGCAATGCCGGCATCTTCCTCACCAAGCCGGTCGCGGTCGCTCCGGGCGGGGAGGGTACGATCGCCAACCGGGAGCTCGCAGGGGAAAACGCGGAAACCCCGCTCGAGCTCGTGGACTGGCAGAAGGTGCTCGGCATCAACCTGAATGCCGCCTTCCACTTTGCCCGGGCGGTCGGCCCTTACATGATGCGGCAGAAGAAGGGGAAGGTCGTCTTCACCAGCTCCACGGCCGGCGACGAGGGCCAGAGCACCCTTGCGGCCTACTGCGTGAGCAAGGGAGGGCTGAACTCGCTGACCCGCGTTCTTTGCTCGGAGTGGGGTCCGTACAACATCACGGTGAACGCCATCGCCCCGGGCATGATCCGTACCGAGATGATCAAACAGTTCGAGGCCGATCCGGCCGTCATCAATCACTCCATCAGCCTCGTTCCGCTCGGGAGGCTCGGCACTCCGCGCGAGGTGGCGCTCCTGGTCCTGTTCCTCGCTTCCGACGCCTCCAGTTACATCTCGGGCCAGGTGTTCACGATCGACGGAGGGGCGCGGGGCCGGGGGACAGGCATATGAGGGACCTGGAGCTGCGCGACCTGACGGACCCGAGATTCCAGGCAGTGGGAACCTGTCAGGATATGCTCCACCCCGGCGGGGAAAAGTTCGGCGACGGAAAGACCGTTGACTTCTACAGGGACATGCTGCCGTTGAAGCTGGGCAAGGATGCCGCGGCGTCGTTTTCATTGTGCCATGCCCGCTCTCGGGAGCCCCTCATCCAAGCGGTCGAATATCACACCTCTACTGAGGAGGCGATCCTCCCGCTTGATGCCGACATCGCCATGGCATTCGCTCCCGCAACTGCCGCGGGATCGGCGCCTCTCGACAGGATGACGGCATACCGCATCCCACGCGGGACCATGGTCATCCTGAAGGCGGGCGCATGGCACAGCGGTCCCTACGTCATCGGAAGCGCGGCCGTCCACATTCTCGTGGCCCTGCCGGAGCGGACGTACGCGAACGACTGTGTCGTGCGGGAGCTGGGCGCGGCGGAGACGCTCCGAATCGCGGGACTATGAGCGCCCGCAGGATGAAGGAGACAGACGTGACGTACAGGAAGCTCGGGAACAGTGATCTGCTGATGAGCCCCATCATTCTCGGCGCCTGGCAGTACGGGTGCGAGCGCTACTGGGGGGACGTGCCCACCAAGGACGCCTGCGACGTGGTTGCACGGGCGGTGGACAAGGGCATCAACACCATCGATACGGCGATCGGCTACGACGGCTCCGAGCAAATCGTCGGCAAGGCGATACGGAATATCCGGGACAAGTTGATCATCATCTCCAAGGGCGGCGCTGACCCGAGAAAGATGGAATCCAGGGTCGACATCAGCCTCTCCCGGATGAACCTGGACGTCATTGATCTCTATCTCGTCCACTATCCGGACGCGGCCATTCCCATAGAGGAAACAATCGGTGGCATGGTTCGCTTGAAGGAGAAGGGAAAGATCAGGCACGTGGGCGTCTCGAACTTCTCTGCGGACCAGGTCCGCAAAGCCGTTGGCGCCGGCGACATTGCCTGTTGTGAGCAGGCGTACAATCTCTTGTGGCGGGAGATTGAGGACACGGACACCCTGAAAGTCTGCAGGGATCATAATGTCGGAATTCTCGCCTATTCTCCCCTGGGACAGGGGCTCTTTACCGGAAAGATCAGATCCGAGGCGGACATACCCAGGAGGGAAGGAGACATCCGTCACCTCACGCTGCTCTTCCAGGGAGAGGCATTTACGGCAGGGCTCTCCATGGTGAAACACCTGGATGTGCTGTCCGAGAAATACAAGAAGACCCCGGCCCAGATTGCCATTAATTGGATCATCAACCAGAAGGGCATTACAGCCGCCATCGTGGGAAGCAAGACGCTGAAGCAGCTTGACGACAACCTGGGAGCCCTGGGCTGGGAGATGGACAGGGACGACAACGAGTTTCTTCGCAAAGAGGGGAGCAGGTCCTCGAAGCTCTTCGACTACACGTTCAGTCTGTTCGGCATGAAATACGACGAAGTCAAGGTCGACGACATGATCGATTCGTCCCTGTAGCGGTCGGCTGTCAGTCAGTTCTCACCGGAGGTAGGGTTTGGCGGAACGAGTGCTCGAGTTGGAGAACATTGGCAAGACATTCGCCGGCGTGACGGTTCTGCGGAACGTCAATCTCCAGCTGCAGAAGGGGGAAGTGCATGCCCTTCTTGGGGAGAATGGCGCCGGGAAGTCCACGCTGATCAAGATCCTGAGCGGATATTACCTGCCGGACCGTGGCGGGACCATCCGCATGAACGGGAAGCCGGTGGTTTTCAACAGCCCCAAGGACGCGATGGCTGCTTCCATCCACACAATCTACCAGGAGCTGACCCTCTGCCCCCTGATGACCATCGCGGAGAACATCGTCCTGGACAAGCAGCGCCGCTTCCGCGGTCTTTTACAGAAGAAGCGCGACTTTCACAAGATGGCGGTGGAGGCGCTGGAGAGGCTCGGGCAAGGCGACATGAATCCGAACGCGCTGGTCAAGGACCTGTCCATCGCGCAGCAGCAGGTGGTGGAAATCGCGAAGGCCATCACCTCCAACGCGCAGATCGTCCTGATGGACGAGCCCACGTCCTCCATCTCCCAGAGCGACGCCGACAAGCTCATGAACATCATCCGGGGCCTCCGGAATGACGGCGTCACGATCATCTACATCTCTCACCGCCTGCACGAGATCGATGGCATCGCAGACAGGATCACGGTCCTGAGGGATGGCGACCTGGTGGGGACGGTCAACCACGCGGACGTCACGGAACGGGACCTGATCCGCATGATGGTCGGCAGGGAGCTCACGAACATGTACCCGAAGACGAATGTCCCCATCGGGGAAACCGCGCTTCGGGTGGAGAACCTCTCCAGCGAGGGCGCCTTCAAGGATGTCTCCTTCGACGTGCGCCGGGGCGAGATATTCGGCATCGGTGGACTGATCGGCGCGAAGAGAACGGAGCTCCTGGAAACGCTCTTCGGCCTGCGC
>PMDT01000267.1 GCA_003154555.1 Spirochaetaceae bacterium | reverse complement strand
TGATGGAGATCACGTTCGTCGGGATATACGCCGAGACTTCGCCTTCCTGCGTCTCGATGAGAGGGAGCGCGGTGAGAGACCCGCCGCCCATCTCGGCGGAGAGGCGCGCTGCGCGTTCCAGCAGGCGCGAATGCAGGTAGAATACGTCCCCGGGGTAAGCTTCCCGTCCGGGCGGCCTGCGCAGGAGGAGGGCGAGCTGGCGGTACGCGTTTGCCTGCCGCGAGAGGTCGTCGTAGACGACGAGGGTGTCCTTGTGCTCGTCGTACATGAANNACGACGATGGTGTGCTCCATGGCCCCGTGCGAGCGCAGCGCTTCCACGATGCCGGCGACCATCGAGGCCTTCTGACCCACCGCCACGTAGACGCAGATCACGTCCTTGCCCTTCTGGTTGATGATGGCGTCCATGGCAAGCGATTCACGGCCGTTTCCCCGGTCCCCGATAAGCAGCTCACGCTGGCCCTTGCCGATGGGCACCATGGCGTCAATTGCTTTCACGCCCGTCTGGAGGGGTTCCCGCACGGACTGGCGATCCTTGATGCCGGGCGCCTTGAACTCCACGGGCCGGGTCCGCACGGTTGTGATGGGGCCCTTGTCGTCGATGGGCACGCCCAGGGGGTTGACGACGCGTCCGATCAGCTCGTGGCCGACCGGTACCTCGAGGACTCTTCCGGTCCTCCGCACCTTGCCGCCCTCGTGGAGATCCACGTATTCCCCGAGGATGACCGCGCCGATGCTGTCCTCCTCCAGGTTCAGGGCGAGCCCGAACACGCCCGTCTCGAACTCGAGCATCTCCATGGCCATGGCGCCGCGCATGCCGTAGATGCGCGCGATGCCGTCGCCCAGCTCCACGATCGTCCCGACGTCGTCGACGGCGAGGTCCTTGGAGTAGCTGCGGATCTCCTGCTTGATCCGCGAGGATATCTCTTCCAGGTTGATGCGCATATTTCCTACCTTCCCTCCAGACGCGAGCTGAGGGCTTTCAACTGACCTTCAATGCTGAACTCGATCTCCTGGCCGTCACTCTCCGCGACCAGCCCCCCGATGAGGGAGGGCCGGACATCGGTCTCGAGCTCCACGCGCGCCGACAGCCTCTTCTCAAGGGAGCGCGTGATCCGCTCCCTTTCCTCCGCGTCCAGTGGAAACGCCGAAGACACCTTCACCTTGCGCACGCCCCGCGCCAGCCGGCACAGTCTTTCGAATTCCTCCGCAACCTCGCCGATGAGCATTGTGCGGCCGCGGTCCACCATCAGGAAGAGGAGATCGAGCACGCGCGGGTCCACCTGCGATTCGAATCCCGCGCGCACGAGCTTTTTCTTTGTCGCCCGGCTGATGAGCCTGTTGGAAAGGAAGGCGCGCACGTCGCGGTCCGTGAAGAGCGCATCACGCGCCGCGCGCACGTCCGTCTCCATCGCGTCCATGGAGGCGGTCTCCTGCGCGAGCTCGAAGAGCGCGCGGGCGTAGTTGCGGCCGATGATGCCGGTCATACCCGTCCTCAGTTGCGGCCGGCGCCGGACCCGCCGGGGGCGGTACCGGCGACGAGCTTCTTCGCGAACTCCTCCGCGAAGGCGCGGTTGTCCGCGCTGCCCGTTTCCCGCTTGAGGATGGCGTCCGCGATGGAGAAGGAGAGCGAGACGACCTGCCCGCGCAACGCCCGTTCGGCGTCTTCCTGGGCTCTTTCAATCTCGTGCGCCGCCCTGTCCTTCAGGTCCTTCGCTTCCACCTGCGACTGGCGGAGGATGTCCTCCTTCAGCCGTGAGGCTTCCACGCGCGCATCCTCGATGATCCGCGCGGCTTCCGCCCTGCCCTCGCGGATCTTCTGTTCGTACTCGGCAAGGACCGCGCCGGCCTTTTCACCGGCCTTGCGGGCGGAGTCCAGGTCGGAAGCGATCCGCTGGGACCTCTTGTCCAGGCCGCCGACAATCCTGTCCCACACCGTGAGGCGGAGCACGACGAGGATGATGCCGAACGTGATCCACAGCCAGATGACAAGGCCGGGATCCACGCGGAGGAGAGCCATGGCAGGGCTCCCCTAGCTGACGATGGCGAGGATGCAGATGACCAGGGCGATGATGCCGACACCTTCCACGAGGACCGCGGCGAGCAGCATGTTCGTCTGGATCTTGCCTGCCACCTCGGGCTGGCGCGCGATGCCCTCGAGGGCTGCCGCGCCGATGCGTCCCAGGCCGAGGCCGACGCCGAGCACCGCAAGACCGGCACCGATACAGGCCCCGATATACGCGGCGAACTTCATGATCGCAGGAGCGAGTGTTGCAGCATCCATGTTCGAACTCCTTCCGAGAGTGAATCTTCAGGGCGTCCCCGCGGGGAGGCCCGACTATGCCGAATGCTTCTTGATGGCCAGCCCGATGAACAGCGCCGAAAGGAAAGAGAAAATGTACGCCTGGAGCACAGCCACGAAAATCTCCAGGGCCGAGATCGCAAGGTCCACGAGGACGGCAACCGGTCCGATGGTGAGCGAGCTGAACTTCAGGATGAGCAGCAGGATCAGGAGCAGGGCTACGTGCCCGCCGATCATGTTGGCGANNCGTGCGGCACGAGGTCCTTCCAGTAGCCGATGACGCCTTTCGCGCGCATGCCCGCCACGTTGAAGACGAAGAACGTGATGAGCCCGAGGGCGAGCGTTGTCGCAAGATTCCCCGTCACCGCCCCGCCCAGCCACACCGCTTCGCCGCCGCCCTTCGGCGGGATGGGCGCGAAGGGCGGAACCATGCCGAGCAGGTTCGCATAGAGGATAAAAAGGAAGAAGGCGAAGCAGAGGGGATAGAAACCCTTGCCCTCTGCCCCCAGCGTCGGCTCGTAGACGGTGTCCCGCATGTATTCGAGCAGCGTCTCGAAGAGGCTCTGCATGCGTGTCGGCTTCTTGTACGGATCACGCAGCTTGCGCGCAAGGTACAGCATGCTCGCGAGGACCAGGAGCACGACAAGCGTCATGAGGATGAAATGCTTGGTGATGTTCAATGCCAGGTGGAAGCTGCCAATAGAGAACAGGGGAAGCGACGCATAAGGCCGGTCCGTATTATCTGTGATCTCGGCAAAAAGGGCTGTGGACAGGTTGAATGCCGGCTTCTCTCCCGGGGCGGCCTCTGCAGCGAAAAGCCTGCTCAGGCAGGAGACAGTGAGGAAAAGGCACACGAGCATGGTGCGCCCGGAACGGTAGTGCCCTGTGCCTTGGATACGTATCCCCCTTGATATGGCGGTGAGCGCTTAAGATTATACCACGGTTATCGACGCCCTCGTCAACAGTTTTCTGAATGGGCTTTCATTCCCCCTTTTCACCGGAATTCAGTACCTTTTCCTGCGTGAGGAGGTGGCAGTGAGTCTTCCAAAAACCCTCGGGGAGCTGAAAAAGGCCGGCTACAAGAGTCGATCGGTGAAGGAGGAGATGCGCGATAACGTCATCCGCATGCTCCGCTCCCGCGAAGAGCTCTTTCCGGGCATCATCGGCTACGAAAGCACCGTTGTCCCGGGCCTGGTAAACGCGCTCCTTTCCAAGCACGATTTCATCCTTCTGGGGCTTCGTGGCCAGGCGAAAACGCGCATTCTTCGGGGGCTCATTCGTTTCCTGGACGAACAACTGCCCGTTATCGCCGGAACCGAGACCAATGACGATCCTTTTGCCCCTGTGAGCAGGAAGGGGAGGGAAGCTGTCGTCACCTTGGGAGACGGAACGCCCATCGAATGGCTTTCCCGGGATGCACGGTACCGGGAGAAGCTTGCCACGCCGGATGTCACGATTGCAGATCTTATCGGCGATATCGACCCGATCAAGGCGGCGCGCC
>PMDT01000050.1:4148-4436 GCA_003154555.1 Spirochaetaceae bacterium | reverse complement strand
ACATCGCGCAGTTCGTCGGCGGGGAGGTGTTCGGCGAGATGGATCTCCTGGACACCGTGCCGCGTACCGCCTCCGCCGTGGCGGAAGGCCCGACGCGGCTGCTCGTTTTCCCTGACCGCATCGAGTTCGCGCGGCTCCTCGAACGGCACCCCGAGGCCTTCGCGCGCATTCTGCGGAAGCTCCTGGGGGAGCTCGCGCGGCGCATCCGCGCCATTGACCGTCTCATCTCGGAAAAGACGCCGTGGATCGAGGACCTGAAGAGGCAGCTCCATCGCGACAAGCTCACGG